>NZ_JBCNZM010000246.1:0-1978 GCF_040227615.1 Bacteroides sp. RTP31139st1_H2_RTP31139_211217
GTTCCAATTCAATATGACAACAGCAATCTTATCCATGTTGCACAGATTCTTTTCGTTTATTTTTCCAGCGTTTATGAGACCAGAACCAATAAGCCGGTTCGCGCCGGATGGTCTGCTCCAGACGACGGGCGAAGCACTCGGTTATCTCGCCATCCGCCGTCTGCTTGGGAGTTTCGGTAACCAAATCGAAGAGCACTTTGCAATATCCCCTGGATGTCCGTTCCAATTCACAATAAAAGACGGGGAAGTCCATCAGCTTGGCAATGCGCTCGGCGCCATCCATGAACACGGTGTCCTGATTCAAGAAAGTGGTCCAATAATGGGCCTCGCTGCGGTTGGGCGACTGGTCTGTAATCAGGCCGATGGCTATCCGCCTGCCTTCACGGCGAAGCTTTATCACTTCGCGTGCCGTGGAATGTTTCGCCACATTGTATCCTCCGAACCGGGCACGGATATGCTTAAACATCTCGTCCAGATACTTATTGCTTAGCGGTTTGTACACCTGCACCGGGATGTCGCCCGGATGCATGATGGCCCCCATGCCTATAATCCACTCAAAATTGGCATAATGGGGAATCAACAGTACAATGCCTCCATGCTTCTCTATCATGGCAAGGTATTCTTCCTTATTATCATACTTCATCCGGCGGCAGAGCTCCTCGAAAGACATGCGCAGCATCTTCACCTCTTCCAGCATATAGTCGCAGATATAATGGTAGAACTTGCGCTCTATCTCCATCAATTCGGTTTCCGACTTCTCCGGAAAGGAATTGCGAAGGTTGCGGCGAACGACTTTCTTCCGATAATGCACGACGTGGCGCATCAGGAAGTACAGCCCGTCAGACAATGCATAAAGCGCCCGGAAAGGCAGAAGTGCCACAAGCCACATGCCCGCATAAGTCAGCCAATAGACAATTTTTGATTTCACTTCGTCAGTTATGAGTTATAAGTTATGAGTTATTTGTTGCAAAGGCGGCATTCCTCATTCCATTGCTCCCAAGAGTGCGGTGCCGTCGGCATTGAAATCGCCCAGGCGCACAGACACGAGCTGGTTGTCCAAGGCAGCATCATGAGGGACTTCCACACGGATATAATTGGGAGTGAAGCCGTGCATCGGCAGTCCGGGTTTGGGACGTTCCAGCAACACCGGCATCGTCTGCCCGATATGGCGCGCATAAAAAGCACGGGTCTTTTCGTCCGAAAGCTCCAGCAATTGCTGGCTCCTGCGGTGCTTTTCTTCGGGTGCCACCACGTGGTCTATCTTCAAGGCTTGCGTGCCGGGACGCTCCGAATAGCTGAAGACATGGAGCTGCGTCACGTCCAGGCTCTTGATAAACTCATAAGCCTGCCCGAAATACTCCTCCGTCTCTCCACGGGTACCCACAATCACGTCTACCCCTATAAAGGAATCGGGCATCACTTCCTTTATCTTCTTTATCTTCGAGGCAAACAAGGCGGTATCGTAACGGCGTCGCATCAGCTTCAGCACCTCGTCACTGCCCGACTGCAGCGGTATATGGAAATGAGGCATGAAACGCCGGGAACGGGACACGTATTCTATGATTTCATCTGTCAGCAGATTCGGCTCGATGGAGGATATGCGGTAACGCTCAATGCCTTCCACCTCGTCCAGCGCCTTCACCAAGTCGAAGAAAGTCTCACCGGTAGACTTGCCGAAGTCTCCGATATTGACGCCGGTCAATACAATTTCCTTTCCACCTTCGGCAGCCGCCTGGCTGGCCTGCTCCACCATAGAAGCAATGCTGCCGTTACGGCTACGTCCGCGGGCAAAGGGAATGGTGCAATAGGAACAATAATAATCGCAGCCGTCCTGCACTTTCAGGAAGAAGCGTGTCCGGTCGCCACGCGAACAAGACGGGGCAAACGAACGTATATCCTTCAAAGCGGAAGTGTAGGCCTCGCCGGTCTCGTGCTTCTGCAGATTGCCCAGGTAGTGGAGCAGGTCCTTCTTCTGCTC
>NZ_JBCNZM010000246.1:1988-4797 GCF_040227615.1 Bacteroides sp. RTP31139st1_H2_RTP31139_211217
CGTCCACACCTTCTATCTTTGCCACCGTCTCCGGTTTCAGCTGGGCATAGCAACCGGTCACCACGACAAATGCACCCGGATGTTGCTTCACCAGTTTGTGGATGGCCTGGCGGCACTTCTTGTCCGCCACTTCCGTCACCGAGCAGGTATTCACTACACAAATATCCGCTTTCTCACCCTTGCGCGCCGTACGTACGCCCGCTTCCCGCAAAATTTTACCGATAGTAGAGGTCTCCGAGAAGTTCAGTTTGCACCCCAACGTATAGTAAACCGCCGTCTTATCTTGAAATATATTGGTATCTATCATGAGCTTATAAACACATTTATGCTGCAAATATATACATTATTAATCTATTTTTCCTACTTTTGCACACTCAACTAAAATTTGTGCAATGATACAAGAGAACTTTATCAAACTATACGAGCATAGTTTCCGCGAGAATTGGGACCTCCCCTGCTATACCAACTATGGAGAAAACGAGAGCTATACTTATGGCGAAGTGGCACAAGAAATAGCCAGACTGCATCTTATTTTCAAGTACTGCCAACTGCGCCGCGGCGACAAGATAGCCGTCATCGGCAAGAACAATGCCCGCTGGTGCATCGCCTATATGGCCACCATCACCTACGGTGGTATCGTAGTCCCCATTCTGCAAGACTTCAACCCCAATGATGTCCATCATATCGTAAACCACTCCGAATCGACGTTCCTCTTCACCAGCGATGCCATTTGGGAACATCTGGAAGAAGAACGACTTACTGGACTTCGCGGTGTGTTCTCACTGAGCGACTTCCGCTGTCTGTATCAGCGGGACGGCGAAACCATCCAGCGTTTCCTCAAGCATCTGGGCGATGAAATGGAAGCGACCTACCCGAACGGGTTCCGCAAGGAAGACATCGTTTACACGGACCTTTCCAACGACAAGGTCATGCTGCTGAATTATACCTCGGGCACCACCGGATTCAGTAAGGGCGTCATGCTGACGGGAAACAACCTGGCCGGCAACGTCACCTTCGGCATACGTACCGAGCTGCTGAAGAAAGGGGACAAAGTGCTCTCTTTCCTGCCTTTGGCACATGCATACGGCTGCGCATTCGATTTCCTTACCGCCACGGCCGTCGGCACACACGTCACACTGTTGGGAAAAGTGCCTTCCCCAAAGATTCTGATGAAAGCTTTCGAGGAAGTGAAACCCAACCTGATTATCACCGTCCCCCTTGTCATTGAAAAGATATACAAGAATGTCATACAGCCCATCATCAACAAAAAGACCATGAAATGGGCGCTCAGCATTCCCTTGCTCGACGGACAGATATACGGGCAAATCCGCAAGAAACTGATTGACGCACTGGGCGGACGTTTCAAGGAAGTCATCATAGGAGGCGCAGCCATGAACCCGGAAGTGGAAGAATTCTTCCACCGCATCAAGTTCCCCTTCACCATCGGCTACGGCATGACCGAATGTGCCCCTCTCATCAGCTATGCTCCCTGGAATGAATTCGTCCCGACTTCCTCCGGACGGGTACTCGACATCATGGAAGCCCGTATCTGCAAGGAAAACCCGGACGACAAACTCGGCGAAATACAAGTACGTGGCGAGAACGTGATGACGGGTTATTACAAAAACCCCGAAGCCACCAAAGAAGTCTTCACCGAAGACGGATGGCTTCGCACCGGCGACTTGGGTACACTGGACGACGACAACAACCTATACATACGCGGACGCAGCAAGACCATGATTCTCAGTTCCAGTGGACAGAATATCTTCCCCGAAGAGATAGAAGCACGGCTCAACAACATGCCTTTCGTCCTGGAAAGTCTTGTCATCGAACGGAATAAAAGACTGGTAGCACTGGTTTATGCCGACTATGAAGCCCTGGATTCCTTGGGACTAAACCAGCCGGATAACCTTAAAACCATCATGGATGAGAATCTCAAAAATCTGAATAACAGCGTGGCAGCCTACGAAAAAGTAAGCCAAATCCAACTTTATCCGACTGAATTTGAGAAAACGCCCAAAAGAAGTATCAAGAGATACTTATACAACAGCATTGCCGAAGATTAATATGTTGTAAAACATATAGATAGGGATAAAAACAGCCGAAGCTCCAAAAAAAATATAAAAAAAGTTGGGGTTTCGAGAACAACATATTCAAAAAGTACATACCTTTGCAACGTTTTAATAAAGCAATTGATTGTATTACGTTTTAAAAGTAAAGAAAATGAAAAAATTAGTTTTGATGGCTGCAGCTATCGTAGCAGTATCTTTCGCATCTTGTGGCAACAAAGCAGCTAACGCTGAACAAGCAACTGCAGATTCTATCCGTATCGCTGACTCAATCGCAGCTGTAGAAGCAGCAGCAGCTGAAGCCGCAGCAGCAGCCGCAGCAGCTGACACTGTAGCAGTAGATAGCGCAGCTGTTGTAGCTGAATAATTTCAGTACAACACTCGAGAGAATTGAAAGTCTGACGTGCATACAAGCACACCAGACTTTTTTTATGTCTTATCCTCTCCTTCTGTTCCCTTCCAATTGTTAAGTCTTGGTCTTATTTCACAAAAAAGGGTATTATATGGCAGATAAATGATAAAGTATAGTGCATATACCAAATAAAAGCCGTTACTTTGCATCAACAAAACAATAAGAGGTTTATTACGATCTACGTTTCACTATGTTTCTCCTCGATTAGCCACATTGAGAATTTTCATTTCTGACTACAACTTCCTAAGACTCCTTTATTGAATTATTAATTTTTTATTTTTGTATTTTATGAATATGTACATTGGAAACCTTAGCTACAACGTTAGGG
>NZ_JBCNZM010000247.1:0-4724 GCF_040227615.1 Bacteroides sp. RTP31139st1_H2_RTP31139_211217
GCTGTGGGAAAAAGGACGAGAAGCGCCCTCCGTCATATTTCCGAGGAATGCCGGAGGATGCCTTGCAATTCCAAAACTCAGCGGTGCGTGCTGAACAGCGCCTCACGAAGAAAACGCTTTCCTTTTTTAAAAACATAAAAGTCTGGTTTCTAAATGAAAGGCGTTTGTTTTAATGTCAAACGATACCATTATTGTATCTTTACTGACTATTTTATAGTGAAAAACAGCTGTTATATAGCCAGATTATCAGGTAAATTGTCCGGCATGGACGATAATTCACTCAACACTTTGTTTCCATAACGCCCGAAAAGAAGATAAATCAGGGCACTGGGAAGCTGCGTTGTCAGTCCGGCCTGGTTCTTGAGAGGCACTTTCTTTTCCGACGATTTGTCCAGCTCGATGCGGCCTTCCGTTTTTTTCAACGGTGACAGCATAATGGCACTGCAAAGGTTCTTGCATTCGTTTTCGTCTATCAAAATTTCCGGCAAGGCATTGCTCCGGCCTCCAAACATAAGAAGCAACAACTTGAACTGTTGCCAATGATATACGGTGGCCTGCCCTTCGTTCATCAGTTCCACCTCAAAGCCATAACTTTCCAACTCACGTTTCAGGACACGGCTGTCGGTGGTAATCTGCTCCAGTTCCTCGCGGCGTTTGTTCCCGGCACGGTCAGGGTAGAGAATGATACGCTTCTTCAGGGAATCAGCACCGAAAAACTCATAGAACTGACGGGCGAGTTCGGGCTGTTCATCCGGGTAACAGCAATAGAGTTCCTTTATAATACGGAGCTGACGGCCGTATTCCTTTTCCTGCCCGACAACAAGGCTGGAAAAGTGGCCGGGGTCATATCCTACCAGTAGCTCGTCACGCTTGTTGTAGTGCTTCAAATAGCGGGCTGTGAGTAGAAAATGTTCCCGCAGGTCAAGTCGTAGAATGGATTCATAAATATAGCTGTCTGCATACTGATGTTTCTCCTTGTTGTAGTTGGCGAAGAACTTGTTGATAACCTCCTTATGGCGGATAGCGCAGATGGAAGTGAGGAATTCGTCCATATCCAAGGTCTCAAGCTGCGTCTTGAAGAACTTCGGACCGAGAATATCCTTGTTGCAGAAGGAACTGGCACGGACGTACAACGTGGCGTTACGGCGCATGTCTGCCAGGCGGGGCTGCCATAAGGATATGATGCGATCCTGCTTGATGATTTCAAGACGGATACGCTCAAGGGTAACGGGGTTAGTCGTTTCCCGTTGTGAGTTTATAAGCTTGTATTTATGATAGATAGCTGCATTCACATGAAGCGCGACTGTAGATATTTCCTCCATCAGTTTCGTATCCATGTTCTTTTCATACTCCTCGAACCAGTCATCTTCACCGAGATCCACACGCGCGGTATCGGATACGCCCGTGATACCTTGGTAATAAGGTGACCGGCGTATTTCGGCACTGGCACCACGGAGGGAAGGGAACAAGCGGGTTTTCAATTTCTCCCCTTTGTTGTGTTTCATCTCTTCAATGATGGCGTGGACGGCAGAGCGTCCGGCAACGGACTCCGGCTGATCCGAACTTACCAACTGGATGTGATGGCCATCCCGGAAAACGACACTGTGTTTGGGGTAGGATATGGGATATCGGGGCTTGCGGAAATGAGAAGGGAGCTTATTTTCGCCCACCACATAATCGATGCCATACTCCAGCATGGAGCGCACCTTCCCACCTACGGTGACTTCTCTGGAGAAATAAGCCTGAAGGTTGGGCCATACGTTCGTCATCAAGGCAACGTAGGTCTTATGTACCAGGAACGACAGCTCGCCTGGCATGTCATTGGCCACACGGATGATGCGAGGGCCGGTGATACCTTCCGTCTTACCACCCGCACGTGCCACCTCGGCAAATATGTTGTTGGCATCAATGACATTGACCAGTATCTGCATCTGGTTCATGTAGTATTCCTCAAACCGGGAAGTGATTTCAATATCTGTTTCCATCTCACTCTTCATTAAGTTCTTCGTATTCAGCTTCCTCAATATCCGCATCGCGCAGCAGGCGCTTCTTCTCGGCCTTCTCGATGGGAAGGTTCTCTATCAGGTTCAGATAGAAGCCTTTATTGTGCTTGGAGGCAATCTCCTTCAGGGAGGCCTTGCTGTATCCCAGGTCTTCCGGAGTAAGTTCGGGAGATATCAGGAAGACGATCCCCAGATTACGGTCGGCTTCGGCAATCTCGGCAGCACGACGACGGCACTCCAGGGCGGCGGCATAGCACTTGCCCTGGGTTTTGTAGTCACCGGCAGCCGCACATAGTTTGGCAAGATCCTCGTACTTGTCGGCATAGTTGGACTCCCACACCTTGATGGACACATTGTTGTCGATATTGAAGTAATTGATGGCCGCATAAATGCGTGCCTTACATGTACGTTCATCCACATTAATCTGCTGCTGGGCATTGATGCGCTGGCGCAGCTGCTTGGCGGCACGGGTGATGTTACGCTCGTATTCGTAAATCTCCGCCGCCCACTGCAGCTGCTTGAGGAATAACTGCACATCGGCAGGAATGCCGTCACACTTCCCGGTGGTGAGGAATGCGGATATCAAGTCCGGATGTATCTTATCAAGGGTGTCGAGTCTGGTCATATTCCAAAGAGTTGGTTTCTTAAGTCTTTGACTGTCCGTTCCTGCTTACGTGTTTCCAAGGTCTCAATGGCCGACACATCACCGGTCTCGGCTTTCTTGGCAAGTTCGGCATCGATATTGTATTCTCCCAGGGCACAACCGTTACGGTAGGCGTCGTAATATACATCTCCGGGCATCAACAAGCGGACTGTCAGTGCCGTCCTTTCCTTTCCACGCAGGCCGAGAAGCGTACATATACGGTGGGGAGTGTATCCCAAAGCACCGAAAGTACGCACTTGGGATACATATTCATCGCCTATCAGGACGGCTTTATCAGTGTCTGAAGTTAGAGTGAGTTCCTTTTTCATTTCAACAAGGATTGGGTATCTGTAACAGAAAGAATTTCTCCATTCCGGATTAACTGGACGGGCTGTTCAGGGAACATGGCGCGGTACCGGTGAATGGTGGCTGTAACATATTTCGGGTCTATCTCCATAGCATGACAGATACGGTCTATCTGCTGGCATGCCATGAGGGTTGAACCGGAACCAGAGAAGATGTCGAGGACTATCTGACCGGGAGTGCTGGAATTGGATATGGGGTATGCCATAAGGGCTATGGGCTTCATTGTCGGATGTATGGCATTGCGCTGCGGCTTGTCGAAATTCCAGACGGTAGTCTGCTTACGGTCGGAATTCCATTGATGTCCGGCCCCCGGTTTCCAGCCATAGAGACAAGGTTCATGCTGCCATTGATAATCCTGGCGTCCCATCACCATAGTATTCTTTACCCAGATGCAGCATTGTGCAATCTTGAATCCCGCTTTCCTGAGAGAAGCCCGGAAATTCTCGCCTTCACTGTCCGCATGGAATATATAGTAGGATCCTCCCGGCTTGAGTACGGCGAACATGACAGAGAACACCTGCCTGAGAAAGGTGGCGAACAAGTCGTTTTCCATGGAATCGTTCTGGATGGTGAGTTCCTCCTCTGTACCGCCTTCATAGTTCACGTTGTACGGTGGATCCGTGACGCACAAGTCCGCATGCTGCCCGTCCATCAGCGCCGTGATGTCCGATTTGGAACGGCAATCGCCACACATCAGACGATGGTTACCGAGTAACCATATATCACCGGGTCTGGCAATTACAGTATCTTCAGATGCAGGAACATTAAAATCGATGGCATCTTCCTGCACATTTTCCGACTCATGCTCTTGGGCAAACAAGGGAGATACCTGCCCGAAATCAGTGGTCTTGACCTCATAACCCAGGTTGAAGCGCTGCAGGGTGTCAGAATCTATATTATATTTTTTGAACAGCAGGGTATCCGGATTCCTGGTGGCAAACTCGGAATTATAGGCTGCGATTTTCTCTACCGCTTCCTTCTTGTCTGCCGCAAAAATGGGTTCATAAGGTATTTCCGGTATTGTAAACCCGGACTTGCGCAATGCAAGCAGTGCCTTCCGTCTCTGATGGGCATCGATAATCCAGAGCTTTCCGTCCGGATCCTGCCAGGCTTTGAATGCATACTTGAAACCACGGGTGATGATAAGCATCTGCAGTTTCGATAATTTGTCAGGATCAGACTTCTTGAAGTCCTCCTGAAGCTCCAAGAACGAATCCAGCGGGGCAGTAGGCAAACCACCCAAATTAAATACTTCTATCAGCTTTTCCATTTTACTTCGAATTGAATTTTTGCAATATTGCTTTGAACAGTGATTCCCGTTCACGGTGACGTCGGAGATTCTCCTTGTCTTGGGTGCGCTTGTTTTGCCTGTCAGCGCGTTTCAGGTAACACTCGTATCTGCGGATATTGTCCGTCACATTCTTATAAAGGCGCAGGAACTCCTGCGGGTCCGTCTGCAGCAGCTTTTCCAGTTGTGCTCTCTCTGACTGGTGGGCTATGAGCGGATGAATGTAGAGGAACTTCCCAGTGTCGTTGAACGATTGCAGCTCATCGAATGCCTGGAGATTACGGATGCGCAGTTCCACCATGTCCATGATGTCACGCTTCTGCGGTTTTCTTTCCAGACTTTCGTCGAGCTGCTTCATCTGTTTCCAAGTGACCACACGGTCGTTGTAGATGAGTGTGGCTATTTGGACCTGCGGGTCGAAGAG
>NZ_JBCNZM010000248.1:0-4760 GCF_040227615.1 Bacteroides sp. RTP31139st1_H2_RTP31139_211217
CAAAAACTGGGTTACAGAACGAACCAAAACGCTTAGGAAAGTGAGCTAAAATTGGTACAACAAACTGGACACCCTATCAATTAATCCATTGGGGAATATAAATGCCAATCGTTCCTTATCAAATTCTGCTTTCGTCTTATGGATTATTCTATGATAATTGGGAGATAAAATAATGATATTTGAGGTGTCATTATTCATCGATTCTGTAAAAGGAATTATGTGATGTGCTTCTACAACCATCGCTCCATAAGGTTCCCCTATTTGTTCTCCTGACATTTGACAACGATAATTATACAATTGTTTCAACGAATCACCTATTGAGCGATCAAGTTGACGAACTTTTTGCAAACGAGTTATTTCCTTTATAGATGCATTCTTATCTTCGCGAAATTCCAATGTTTCAAAATCTAGTTCTGACTGCTTACTAATCTCATTCTTTACCTCAGCTTTTATGGCCGTTGTGATACAATCTGCCACAAACACGTTGGGTAAATCTGTTGTGCTTAAAGCAAGAAATTCCTGATATTCCTCTGGAATTCGTATGGTGAATTTGCGGTTGATGTTCTCAGGTAGATTCTTAATGCTCTCAACATAGTTCCAAGTAGATGAAAACACTTCACGCAAGCGTTTCACTATGCCAGATCCTTCGTTATATCGAATCTGTACCACTTCAGCATGACCATCATATTTATTGCGATCAAACCCTTGATTCTTCAGTTGTGCATCATACTCCACACCATCTATTATCACCTTGATATTCCGTGTTTCCCCGTGTATAGGCATTCCCCCAGGCATCCCTTTAAGCAGGTAATGGTACTCTACAAGTATCTGAAATCCCTGACGAAGTGTCGAACGATCTATGAGTTTTTGGTAAAAAAACATTTTAGAAATAATTTCGAATTCCTGATATAATAATAAATTCTAATTTACCTAATTACTGCAATTGATTCTATGTTAGTTAGCATAACTCTTTGAGCAGAGATGTCGTAAAAGACTCTTTGATACTCTTTACCTTCAGGATTTTGTTGAATCCTTACGGTAATACCTAATTGGATACCTTTTTCTGTCGGAAGATTTGTTTTATGCTTTTCATCTATATTTGCTTCATACAAATACCCATTATTACGCAACCATTTTATTACTGCAGATACAGATAAAGGTTTCATATCTGCAGGAATATGCTCGTTAACTGTTTTTGTAAATTGAGCAATTCCACATGGAGCTAAAACATTTATCTGTTCAGCTTCTCTAGTAGTCATCCAAAAAGTTCTCCTTCCTCTTCTTGATACAGACTCAGATGGTTCTACTTTGCCCAACATTTCGCTAACAAAAAATAGACATCGTGAAATATGGACATTATTAACAATATCATCCTCTTTTACAGGCTCTAATGTTAATGGATTAATACCATTAGCTAGTTTCTCAATCCAATCTTGAGCAGTTCTTAATTTAGATATATCTATCATGATTTTTGCTATTTTTATTAGAAGAAAAATTTCTTAAAAAATTATCTTTGGTTATATAGTTATTGCACCCTGTTTTATCTTTTTTATAATTAGTACAACCTAAAAATGGACCACTTCCTTTACCATCCTTTACGATAAGATAACCATCTTGACATTTATCACATTTCATTATTGTCATGTTATCACCAATAAGGTTATTAGTCATGAAATCACATATTTCGGGTTCGTTCGTACAAATCCATAGACGAAGGCCATAGGCTTTTTTATAGCGTAATTGTAGAGGATAACCACAAACTGGACATCTCTTTTCAAGAACATTTTCATTAGGTTCTTTATCTATTTGTCCATACACTTCAACTTGGGGATAATCACGAATCAATTCTAAAACAAATTCTGATGGACGTTGCTGTGGAGTAATTATATATACTCTATTTTTTGTTCTAGTCAAAGCTACATAGAATAACCTACGTTCTTCCGCATAATCGTAAGTATGGTCATCCTTAACAACATATTTTAGAACCGGATCTTCCTGAACCTGAGATGGGAAACCATAAGTGTCATTCCTTGCATTGATAATGATAACATGGTCATAACCTAACCCTTTTGCTCGGTGAACCGTCATAAAATCAAAATAGTCAGCATTATATTTCTTAGATCTAACAGAACCAGTCCTCTCATCATAAATGAAATCAGCAGATTTCGTTAGATTATAAGCATCAAATCCGTATCTGCCTAGAAGTAAAATTTTTGGATGCTCATACTTTTCAATCAATCCATCCATGATTTCTTCTACACATTTACCAATCAAAAAATACTTTCCACCCTTACCTTCATATTCTTTTCTATCAACTTCTTCTGTATAAGTTTTGATTACTATAGGATGTTCTATATGCTTTGGCGAAATAAGAGCCTTTCGTATCTGACTTAAATTCTTTTGTACGAATCCTCCTGCAATGTCTATTACTTCTTGGGCATTGCGATAGGTTTTGGTGATACATAATTCAAGACCATATCCAAAAGTATTTCTGAAGTCAGTGAACAAGGTAATATCTGATCCGGCATATGCATATATTGACTGCCAATCATCTCCAACTGCTATAACTTTTGCATTGCACAACTTACACAGTTCCTTGGTTAAATTGAAGCGTTGTCGTGAAATATCTTGGTATTCATCAACAATGATATATTTAAAATCGAGTTTCTTGCCCTGAATGTCTTCGTCTCTAAGAATTCTGGCAGAGTCGTTTATCATATCTTCAAAGTCAATAGCATGATATTCCTTAAGCCGTTTGGTGTATTCTAAAAAACATTGTTCACATATAGTTAAGAATAGTTTTGTCCGTTCGTTTGAAGATGTTGAGCGGAATCGTGAGAAGTCTTCAGTAGTAAAATCGTTAGTTTTGAAATTTTGAATAAAAGTACACACCAACTTCACAAGTCGTGCTATATATTTATTCTCTTCTGTACTGACAATTTTCTCAAATATTTCTTTTGATGGACGTTTATTCAATTCAAACCCATGCAGTATAAGTTCATCATGCAAATGAACAAGCAAATCCCTTCCATCATTATAAGCAGAAAAGGTATAAATAAGGTCTGTGTCATGCTGACGATGAAGTAAAATCTTGTCATTAATTTCCTTTTTATACAGAGTTAGTTGTTCTTTTGTATAACGATTGTTCCTTCCATCCTCTGTTATCCCGAAATGTTCTATATAAGCGACTTTATCTCCTTGCGTTATTGTAAAATCTGGAGTATATGGTTTGTGAGAACGGAGTATATTATATGGATATGTTTTTTCGTAATTGTATTCAATGTTGTTCATATACAAGAAGTTTGCAATTACCACTTCCTGTAATGAACGAACACGTTCGTGCGCAATAGTAACATGACGTCCAGAACGTTGGTCGATTACCTTTTCCGTATATTCTTCCATATTGCCACGCAATGTAGAGAAATCAGCTTTGGTAATATAATTAAAAAACGAATTAAGGTCTTCTCCTTCGTATGGTGCATCAAAGTAACTACCAAAAAATAAAATAAGTTTATCAACAAGCTCAGGAAACTCCAATATATTATGCTTAAGATACTCATTGACAACATTATACATATAACCCTCTGTAACAATTCTTACTCGTTCCTCTGTTTCTTGTCTTCGACGAATTGCATAACCCGTCTTGTGAAATGTTGTTACCGGACAATCAATTTTCAAAGCCACGTTAATTTTATCCTGTAATTCTCCTACGGCTTTATTCGTGAATGAAATGACAAGTATTTGGTCTGGATGAATACCTTTCTTTTCTACTAGATACTTTACCTTTGCTGCTACAGTAGTTGTCTTACCAGCTCCTGCCCCAGCAATAACTAGTGTATAATCTTCATCTGATAAAACAACCTTACGTTGCTCTTCATCAAGTTTAATGTTTGGATCAACATTTGTTAGAATAGAATCAAGATATTTTTCCTCTGATTCAAGATGTCGAGTTATATAATCACTATTGTGATTTATAATAAGTTGTGAACTATCGTCATTTAGTAAATCTTCATAATTTGAGAGAAAATGAATAATACGTTCTTCTTCAATGCCATGCTCTCGACAATAAAAACTAAGCGTTTTACTATCTCTTAAAACCTTAAAATGAGAGAATATGTATGAATAGTTGTCACGCAAATCTTTGTAATCGCTTCTAGCAATATATTTATCTTGTTTCAGCAAACTATTAAGTGCTTGTTCAAATTGGCACAAACATTCTAGTTCGGCAGTCATTACAACTCTCGATTTCTTAGTCTTTCCTAAGTTTAATAATTTTCTGAAAAAGTTTGCCATAATTTTATAGTATCTTCCTATTGAGAATCTGCTAATGCATTCTCATCTTATCTATACTATTCTGTTATACGAAAAGTAAATAATGCGATTTTATTCATTGTTCCTATACTTTTTACTTCTCACGTTTTATTGACCACAAAAGATCTTTCACATCCACATCAAGTGCTTTTGCAATGGCCACCAATGTTTCTAAATTGGGTTGCATAGTGTTAGTACACCATTTAGAAACAGTAGCAGGATCTTTTCCTACCTGTTCAGATAACCATTTATTAGTGCGCTTCTTCTCTGCAAGCACTACTTTAAGGCGATTTATATCCTGTGTCATATATATTAAGTTTATCAATTATTTCTATTAATACTCAGCTTCATCATATTCTTTCCACATCTCCTCAGTAAGCATTCGGCAAACTACAGGTATTAAACTTTTATATACAACAATAGCGACTGTCACTATGAACCTAATAGTA
>NZ_JBCNZM010000249.1:0-4648 GCF_040227615.1 Bacteroides sp. RTP31139st1_H2_RTP31139_211217
AACAATCTATATTTGCAACGGAAAATGATTTGACTTCCCTAAAAAATGATATGAAAAAGACAAAACTTGAAAATCAGTAACAGGTTTGGAAAGGATGCAAAAAACAACCGGTTAGACAGCAAGCATGGCACATCCCGAAAAGATGGTCAGCCGCCTATCGACACACCGGAAGAAACATCTGCAATTCCTTTTAAAAAAATGAAGCCGAAGAATGAAGCATATCATATTCCACGTATCGAAAAAAGTGACTGCACGATAAAATGAAAAGCTGCAACGGAAGAACTGACTTGCGGATTCTGCGGGAGAACATAACCACACAGGCATACAGCCACTACACCTGTTTCCAATAAAAGAAGATTACACCACCGGAAAAGCAGAAAGGCTCCACTCGGAGAAAAGCAAGCAAACGATTGAAGCGGACTGCCGATTTGGCAGCGAAATATCCAACTACCTATCTACAGCCCTAAAAGGCTAGGACATATGGGTAAGCAACAGACTGCCGGGCAGTCACTCCGCTGAAAGGGTGGGTGGGAAAAAACTAAGTGGACGCAAAAAACAACCTTACCATTGGGGGATAAACTTCCCCCTATTTTCACTTCACATATTCTTTACCCCACTTCAATTGATTCAACAAACTTCAACAACAAAGCGACTGTTACCGTATGAAATGAAAGCTGATTGAACAACTTATGCGCTTTCAGCATCTCAATAGCGGCTTCAGCCGTAACAACTCTCTGTTCATAAAGCCGAATTGTCGCATATAACTGGTCATTTGCGACAGGCCCCATTATTAGGTCATAGTCACCGTTTTCTCTTCCTCTGCGGTTGTTGACAACAAACTCCAGCCATTCTTTTGTTGCACCCATAAACCGAAGAACCGGATATTCCCTATCAAGAATATCATCGGGAACTTCATAAACAGAGACGATTGCTTTTTCGCTCTGTTCCCTGTTCTTCTTCAACAAAGCCCATTTTTTTGCTTGTTCAAAGTTGGTTGTCGTATAAAATCCCTTCCCAAAGTCCGTAGCCTTCCGTCCTTTCTGTATATTAGGGCGTTTCACGGTAACTGTAGATCCATGAAATAGTCTCATTTTCTTTTATTGATATAAGTCGTTATAGTATCTAATATATATTCGGGGTCTTGGGTATGAAGCATTTCAAAAGTCTCATCCAAAAAATCAAAAACCCCATAGTCCGAAAACAACAACAAGGTTTCTTCCGCACTTTGTTTCTTTTCCTCCCTATAATTCTCAATGCAGAACATCTTGAAAAGCAGGATCTTCGTGTCACCGTTATACCGTCGTTTTTCTTCTGTTTTTTCCTTCTCCAATGTTTCATAAAGCGACAATGTACTTGAATACCATAACTTGGTACTCTTATCCAGCAAAGATTTATACAACTTGGAAGAATATATATAATACAGTGCATCGCCTAAAGGCAATGCCTTTTTCTTCATGACCAGTTCTACCAGCTCTCTCATCACGAATGGGAGCATGGTTGAGTCAAGTTCTCCTTGATTTTTATGAGTAATTTCCATATTCTTGTTGTTATTACTTTAGCATATTTTCGAAAACACCTTCTTCACAGTTCTTTATACACACCTGACACTCGGCCACCACTTCTCTTAATATTCGGGCACATTCTTCATTCGAATGCCCTTGCAGTAATTCATAGGCATATCGCATCAGTTCATTAGCTTCCATTGTTTCCATCCTTATCAATAATATTCAAGTTCATCATTATTTTCTGCAACGACTCCATATTTGGAGTTCCTAACCAACACACACCTATGCAAAAGGTCATATTGTTCTCTGTATCTGAAAAACGCATATTGTTTTACCTTTTACAAACATTGTTGTCCCATTAAAATCTAAAAGAGTTCTTTGAAATATTTGAAATTTAGTTAGTTACAGCGATTTTCCGAGCGAACGGACTTGAATTTGTAGCTTTGCATCAGATTAATCCGATGGCATATGTTCCAAGACAAATACGTTTTCGCTCAATTGGCTTCATTTCTGAATCGAAGTAAGTTTAACCGCATAGTCACCAAGTATGATGGTGATAAATATGTGAAGCACTTCACCTGCTGGAATCAACTACTTGCTTTGATGTTTGGTCAACTTTCTAATCGTGAAAGTCTGCGAGATTTGATAGTTGCTCTTGAAGCTCATCATTCCAAATGTTATCATTTAGGAATGGGTAAAAATGTATCAAAGTCATCGCTGGCAAGAGCAAATCAAGATAGAGACTATCACATCTTTGAAGAATATGCTTACTACCTGGTTAGCGAAGCACGACAAAAGTGTGCTAATCATATTTTCAAACTTGGCGGTAACGTTTATGCTTTCGATTCGACTACTATTGACCTGTGCCTTTCAGTCTTTTGGTGGGCAAAATTCCGCAAAAAGAAAGGTGGTATCAAAGTGCATACATTATATGATGTGGAAACACAGATTCCTGCATTCTTTCATATCACGGAAGCATCCGTACACGATTCTAAAGTTATGATTGAAATTCCTTATGAACCAAGCTCTTATTACATCTTTGACCGCGGTTATAACAACTTCAAAATACTGTATAAAATTCATCAAATTGAAGCCTACTTTGTTGTCAGAGCAAAAAAGAATCTCGGGTACAAATCCATCCAATGGAAACGTAGGCTGCCTAAGAATGTGCTTTCAGACGCAAGTGTATTTCTGACAGGATTCTATCCTAAACAATATTATCCAGAGCCACTTAGATTGGTTAAATATTGGGATGAAGAACAAGAACGAGAATTTACATTCATAACCAATGCGATGCATATATCTGCGCTTCAAGTTGCTGAACTTTATAAAAATCGCTGGCAGGTAGAGCTGTTTTTCAAATGGCTCAAGCAGCACCTTAAAATCAAAAGATTTTGGGGAACTACAGAGAATGCTGTTCGAATACAGATATATGCTGCTATATGCGCTTACTGTTTGGTGGCAATCATTCAACACGATATGCAACTGAACAGAAGTACATATGAAGTGTTACAAATACTGAGCATCTCATTGACTGATAAGACTCATCTGAGAGACCTCTTTGATAAAACTAAATTTCAAAATGACAAAGAACGATTCGGACCAAATGGGCCAAGTTTATTTAATTTTTAATTCGTCCCAATTTTAATGGGACACTAATGTTTTACAAAGGTAAAACAATTAAGTAAAATTCATCTATCATTGCTTTTCATATTTATTGTGTCTTTCTCTTTTGCATCGGAAGTATTAGCACTTACAGCAACCAGACAGTATGACATCGCCACGTTTGATCATACCGCTGGAAAACAACGATATACAATCTGAATCAAAACAGATTGTATATCACCAATTTCTTTTTTTGTGCCTTGTTAAACGTATAAGAAGTTCCTCCGGCAGATTTTCCATCCCAATAGGCAATCAGCCTACAGGCGTGTGAAATCATGTAATCATTACGGTGGGCATAGCATTGGGCATAATAATATTCGGATAGAACTACCACCTTGTCGGCTTGGCGCAAAATATCAGCATACCTCTGTTTGTCCTCTTTGTTGAAATACACATCTTGCCCGACATAAGGAACAACCGCCACCAAAACCATATCGGGATATTGTTTCCTTTGTTCAAGTACGGTATGAGCAGCCATCATGTCAAATCCAACCGCACAACCAATATAGAAAAAACGGATTCCATTCTCATAGCAGAAACGTACCTCTTCATTCAACGATACGGACAAAGCATATTTATTTGTTCGTATCGTTCTATGACCGGTAAAAGCAACGGACATCATTTTCATCCATTTATCACGTGCCTTTCTACATATATCCAACGAACCTGCCGAAGTTTCATACACCATTCCATTCACCTCATAACGATAAGTGAACCAAGTAGTATCTCCAAAGATATCCTTCTGCTTCTCTATATAACTCTCTTTTTCTTTCATCTTATAACATACGGACAACTGTTTTACCTAAAAAGAAACCTCCCAAAACCTCACCTCCTATTTTTTCCAACTGACATGCGAAACGAGCATACGAAAACCCTTTTGTTAAAATATCGTCAAATACCAAGATTTTCTTACCCCGAAAAAAGTCCTTGTCAAATTCTATCACTTGTACTTTTTGAAGCGACTTGCTGTCAAATTTCTCGTGAATAGCCAAACGATCTCCACTGACACGTATATGTTCATACGCATTGATAGCACCTGAAAACTTACACACAGCCGAAGCAAACCCCTTATAACGAAGTTCATTCTTATCAGCGGAAGAAGCCGGAACACAAGCAAAAACAATATTCTTAACATCATCACCAAAAACTTGATGTAACTTATTCGCTATCATCCAAGCTATATTCAAATAAGCTTTTCCATCCTTAAAACTCCATATCATCTTACGAATTTGCCATTCTCTTTCCGTTGCCTGCCGATATTGCATAGGAAGATACTCAAAGAAAGAAAACATCATCTTATGCCATTGTCTGTCTAAACTAGGATATTTACTCTGATGTGCCATAGTCTTTTATCTATTAAAATTAAACTTATGCTTCAGCTAGATTTAAAGACCTTTTTTTAAACCCCTTTCCGGGATGGCCTTTTCTTTCTGCCGACTTTTTTTTTGAGCTTTCATGCCCCATCTGAGTTTATGAGC
>NZ_JBCNZM010000250.1:0-3106 GCF_040227615.1 Bacteroides sp. RTP31139st1_H2_RTP31139_211217
TCAATCGTTTAGCATCCGGCAATAATTTGCCTTCTGCATCCCGCTCATCCGTCATACTTTTAAACTTTATCACACGGAATATTTTTCCATCCTTTCCAGGACGCTCCTGAGTAAAGAATGCTCCTGCACCTTTATTGGCAAAATATAACCAAATAGTAATAAGTAATAAAATGGGCCAAATAAAAGCTAGTGTACACAAAGCTATGATGAAATCAATCAACCGTTTAAAGAAACATTTATACATAACATTTATTTTGATAAAATAGTTCCTATTTGAGAATATATAGCTTCCTTATCAAGGAGTTCATCCACCAATCTCTCATTATTCAACTTCCACTCCCTATAATCATCCCAAAATTCCAAACACTGTAGAAGCACCTTATCAAAAGTATTGTCCTTAAAATCAAAATTGAGTCCAACCTTATATCGGTCAATCATATCAGCTGTTTCTCCTGGCAAAGAATTTAAAATAAAACAATTTGTTGCTACATAATCATTGAATTTATAACTATGAACAACTTTCGTCTTATCACGAAAAATATTCACCGCAATATCGCAATTAGCTAAGTATTTCAACAAGTCTCCATATTCCATAAATCCCGTAATCTCTGCATTTACTGAATATTGACTTATAAGATTTTCTATTTTAGCACGGCATACTCCATCTCCTATAAAAAAAAGTTTATATTGATATTTTCCATTAAGAACAGCCACCCCTTTTATCAATGATTCAAAATCATAACTCGTACCTAAGCTACCAGCATAACCAATCCATCTCTCTTCATTTGGCTTATTTAGAGTAAGTTTACTTTCAGCTACAAGTTTCTTCACTTCCTTCTTATCAACTCCTAAATATAAAGGATATATAGGAGCCCTATGATTATAAAAAGCAGCTTCGTTAGCATATTGTTTTGACTCTCCTAATATCACATCTGCCATCTTATATGATTGTATCGTAATATACTTCCAAGGGAAAATAAAAAGATTCAAAAGCCTATTTTTTATTCCAACCACAATTGGCATTAAAGAATCAGGCCATAAGTCAATTACATCTATCACAAACTTCACACCATGTTTCTTGCAATATTTTCCACAAACATAAGCAGCAGTTGAAGTTGGCATGGCACAATAAATGGCCGTTGGAATTTCCTGAAGTGAATTCAAAAACTTTTTTAATCTATAAGCGAAAACAATATGACTATATATACGCTCAATAGAAATATTCTTTTTATATGCAGGAACATGAAGATAATGATTATTGATATTATCTATACATTCTTTATATCTTTTACTTCCATGATTAAAGTCAGAGGTTACAACATTTATTGCTAGATTTGATGTGTAGTGGAATATATTAGATATGCGTGAATTATTTGTATTAATACTCCCAAAAAGCGAAACTAATAGTATCATATTATATTTAACTTAATTTTCCAATCAATAAATCAATAAGCCTATCAATTTTATTAGACACCATAAGCCTTTGATCTATATCTATATATTCTCCATTTAAAAAATGTAACATACAGTCCGATATATCAGAAGAATCATAAGGATAGAAAGTTATAGGATTATGTACCACTTCAAAAGTATAAGGCAAGTTTGAAGCAATTACTGTAATTCCTTGTTGGAGTGCCTCTACTAAGGGTAGTCCAAACGATTCTTTTAATGAAGGGAATAATAAAGCCCGGGATTGCGAGAAAACCTCTAAAACCACATCGTGACTAATTGTTCCGAGATTATGTATTATTTCATATCCCGCACTTTGATTTATTTGCTTTATACGATTTTGTAAAATGGTGTTTTTACATCCTATAGTTAGTGCGATGGTAAAATGGGCATGCCGAGACGCCTTTTCAATCGCATCTAACAACACATTGTTATTTTTATGAGTAGCACTTGATCCTGGATAAAAAAAATCATATTTCTTTTCAGCAACTTTTCTCTTTATATCTTCAAAAAAAGGAAGCACTAAAGGAGATATTCCAAATGTATTTTTCAACCGTATTGCCATTTCCGAAGTTTGACAAGCTACTATATCAACTTTTCGCATGAACAATTTTAATAAAATATAATATAAATATTTTCGCAAATTTAACCCAATGGTACTATCTATATTTGTCCATTTAGGTCTTTCTGCAAAAAAAAGATTATGGATATAGATGATTGAAGAAAGATTACGGCGAAATGGAGGCAAGTTACACAAAAAAAGAACCTTATTTCTACGACTAACGTATCTGACAAAAGTCTTGAATAGAGAAGTTCTCACAAGTCTGATATTTTTAGATTCTAAATATTTAAGTCTATTCAAAACATGCCCATAACCTATATAAATTATTGCATCTATATTTCTTTCTTTAATTCTTCGCAATAACAAATCCAATAACACTATCCCACCATTAGAATTAATTTGGGATGCTTCAATATATAGCATAAATAACTTATTGATTTATATAGTATAAATTCAAAAACTGATTTGCCACATTGACAATATTGAATTGCGATAAATCTATAGAGTCTAAATTATCATATATTCCATTATAGAATCTCAAAAAACGTTCAGAATCATAAAGTTTTGATGAAAAAGAAAAAATAGGACGATTTGCTAAGGTGTAATCTATTAATTTACTTGGGCTTTGATTATTTGAGGAATTTTTCACATTTATCAGAAAATCCATTTTACTGAGTTCCAAAATCAATTTATCACGTGGTATAGAATCAATTATCAACATACGTCCATCCAATTTATCGATATAGGGTCTAAGACACTTCATACTATCTTGAACATTAATATTTGTATAAATAACAAAACGAAAATCCAAAGTAAAGTCAGACAAAAAATCTAAAAATATTTGAGGATTCCGAATATCAGAATAGAATAAGCCAGCAAAAGCAAATGTAGGTACAGAATTTGGCGTATATGTCGATAATTTAATTCCGTTAAAATTGAATCCTTGAGGTATAACTTTTATATGATCATCATCCTTCAACCACCTATAGGAGTTGATTGCTATATCTGTTGGAATAGAAATAAAATCAAATCGATTTATACATTTTTTTTCTATGAACTGGAAATAGGGAGCAACTTTAGTTGCAATATTAAATT
>NZ_JBCNZM010000250.1:3116-4575 GCF_040227615.1 Bacteroides sp. RTP31139st1_H2_RTP31139_211217
AAGGATCACCATAATCTGCAACATAACAATCGGCAATATTCCGACCTGCAATTTTATGTGCTACTGCCCAATGAATGGCAAAAGGAAGACCTATTGAGATTAATAAGTCGTATTTTTGTTCAAAAGTCAATAAATTCTTAACTTTTAGGTACAAATAAAACCATTTATTGGTAGAAATATAAAACAAAAACTTCCCGAGATATTGTTTAATATTTGAAAAGAATCCACTATTACTGTATTGTACTTTTTTGGAACTATCAATACACCATTTAAAGGCATGCAAATTTATCAGTTTAACATTAGGTGTTTTATCTATAGACAACAATACCCCATCGGAGTTTAATACTGTTATTGCATTTATAACCGTTACTTGATGTCCTCTTCTAGCAAATTCATGAGCCAATTCCGTTGCACGAAAAGCCCTTGGTACGTTTAATGGATAATAGTAAGCTGTTACAATTACAATTCTAAGATTTTCCATATTCTAATTGATAAATTGAAAATACAGATGACAAAGAAACCCAATACAATGGTAATGCTATGAATGAACGTGAAAACAATGAATAAGTCAACATCTGAATAAAAAAGAGTGCAAAAAATATATATCTACTGCGATTATTAATTAGCTTATAAGAACAAGTCACTCCCCAAAGAGTCATTATTATATATAGTATTCCTCCCAAAAGTCCCCCTGCCATTAAGCTTTCCAAAAAAGAATTATGAACATAATCCCCCTTTATATCACCTGAAGTGAGCAAAAAAGATTGTCCTAATAAGGGATTATCAGAAAAGATTGCCCAACCTTGGTTATAGTAAATATTTCTTCCAGACATACCATTTCCATCCCCTTTAAAAATTGTAAGAAAGCGATCTATAAATTGACTTTTAAAAACCTCTTGAAAAAAGATATTAATTTCATCAATATAGATAATAAACAAAGAAACTAAAATAGAAATAAGCAATAATAGTCTGAAACTAATACGATTACTGAAGATAATTATTAAGCATACTAATAAAGCCAACATTGGACTTCTTGAATTAGCAAGGATAATAGACAATGCCCCACATAATATTCCTAATCCTCCCAATATACCAATAATCAGTTTTTTATGATGACAAATAAGAAGAGAAAATGAAATGAGAACCAGTGTCAGTCCTAAATGTCCATAGCCAATCGTATCTAGCATAGCGTTAGCCTCAAACCGCCCCTCATTGCCAACATAAGTTTTCATCGCAATAGAAGTCATTACATTAGAAAACGAATAAATTAAAGCTAAAAAATAAAACACAAATAATATTACAAGAAGAGTTTCTATATGTATCTTGGAAAAAGGAATGCGCCTACATGCTTGATAAGGAAGAGCTGCAAGCAGAAAGAAATACACTATGTATGTTATATTATTCTCAAAAATTGTATTATAAATACCATCTATATATATATTTACATAAACTCTAGCAC
>NZ_JBCNZM010000251.1:0-1411 GCF_040227615.1 Bacteroides sp. RTP31139st1_H2_RTP31139_211217
AACTTTTCTGGAGACGACTATCACAACTATCTCAGAACAGTTTGTCAGGATATTGGTGTTACGACTGGTGCGATTGAGTATTATGCCGATAACGTTTTGATTGAGAAAGGAACTATTTCTGAATTTTAAAAACTATATATAATGAAAAGGAAAGAGAAAGCAGCAGTAGATGAATTTGTCGCCCTTGTAGGAGGCAAGACATGGGAGCCTGTACGCCATAAATGTATGGGTAAATGGAGTGGTATGACCAATTACGGTTTTGTCATAGACGGACGGATAACGCTCTTTGTTTCCAATAGTATGGCATACTTTAAGAAACGGATTCGTGAGTGGATTAAGTCGATACATACTTTTGAGGCGAAGAAAGATTGCTATCTCCGCTTGCTACGTGAACAAATTGAAAAGGACAACGACAAGGCAAAGGACGAAAAGTTAAATCCTGTCAGACTGATAGACATCGGCATCTTATCCCCCGAAAGCAATAGCCCATTTGATTTTTTCGCCCCTTATGTGTTAGTCGAAATAAACGGCAGGCGGTTCAAGCATCAAACAGCGGAATTAAGTTGCGCTCTTATGGTGGATAGTTTGGCAGGATACCTTGAAGAATGCAACTGCAAAGATATATACACGGCAAGAGCAGTACGTACACCTGACTACATTTTTTGCGGTGTGCGGTTTGACTCCCGTGATAATATGTATAAGATTGGAAAGTAGAGATTAATGATGTCTGAAGAAGTTATCACTTACAACGATAACTCCAGTCGTTTTACAGGACGGCATCAGCATTTGACCCACTAAATACATAAGTTCCCAATTTACGACTGGAGACTTATGTATTTTTCTGTATGGAAAACTAATCAAATAATCGCTGACTTATCATCCAGTCATTAAGCACGTCCGGATCTACACGATTTGTAAGATTCACATTTTTACTCAAACAACCGATTTTCTCACCTTTTAAATAACTGGTGGGGTTAATGTATTCGGATTGTATGATTTAACGCCATTATTTAATAATGCCATAACGCCTTTTAGTTGCATTATCGAACACCTCTGTCTCTCTTAGAAACTGTATAACCCGTTCCCTGTCTTCGGAAATCAAGCAACCTTTCAGTTTACCGTTCTTTTCCGTGATTTTCAATTTTGAAAGCTCGAATATATCGGAACAATCCAGCCAACTGTCATAGTCCAGAATATCACGATAGTTCCGAACCATCAAAGGATATTGGCAGTTCAGTAGCTCTTCCGACCTCTTGGAAGAGTCTATTTCCGAATTTATCAGTAAGGCACCGATAGCGACACCTTCCGGAGTAAAGCCGATAATAACAATATATTTATTGCGGTCTTTATATCCGTCTTTTAGTATCAGTCCGTCCTCTTCGTCCAAGGGAACATAAATAATGTCACCAAT
>NZ_JBCNZM010000251.1:1421-4464 GCF_040227615.1 Bacteroides sp. RTP31139st1_H2_RTP31139_211217
TATCTACTTGCTCAGCTTTGGCCATTATAGCTTTCAGCCTTTCCAATGCACCGGTTTTGTCGTCCATTTGATTTAAGATAAAGCGTTCTTGACAATCTGCTTTTCTCGGATATAATCTACCATGTCCTCGGTAGCTTTTCCTGCTCGGGCTATATCTATAATGGTAATGAAGTTCTTTTGAGGATCATCCTGAATGCGTGTCATCGCTTCTTCCCATGCCGAGTCATGCGACAAATCGGACAAGTCATAAGGGTCTGTATCCTTATATTTAGCGATAGCAGCGTCAAGACAACGTTTGTTGGCACCTGATATATAGTCCATATCGGGTACAGCAGAAGTATATACTTTCTTGTCACGAACCTCTATGTCTGAAAGGAACTCGTCAAAATTCCCATCCAAGGGTTTGCCTTCTGCAATTTGCAGTGCCTTGTAGGTATAGGCTGGCACCGGGCCATGTTTCAATGCTCTGAAAGAGTCTTCAACAATCACTTTGCCATATTTGACAAGATGGTCCTGTTGGGCAAAATAAAGTATTTTAAATAACTTTATATAGTCCACTCCTTGAGTGAAACTCTGCATGATGTAGAGTACCACCGCTCTTATTTTGGCAATCTGTATAGCTGTTTTCATTTCAAAAAAAATCTATGCGATTACAAAGATACAACTAATTTGCTGAATAATACGCTCATGATACAAAAAAATAGCCCGTTGCATTTTTTTTCACGACATTTAATACAGTCGTCATTCTGCAATTATCAAGAGATGGGCCAATCCATACGCTTCTACCTCCTTTTATAGTTCACCTTCCCCCCGATTATAGTACGGGCAATCCGTTCCGGTTGTCCGTTACCCTGTTTTAACACCCCTGTTTTACAGTTTTATTCATCCCTTTCTATTTGATTGTCATTTATTATCGTTTTGCTGCTGCCGTGCGACTTCTCGTGGACTTATTTTCCCGCAAAGGTAATAGGCTGCTCCAATCTTGCCAATGCCGACGTTCCGCCGCGAGTGAGCCGCAAAAATCTTCCTCTCCGTCTGTCGAGCGTATTTTTCCGCATCAGCCTTGTCCCGATTGTTTCCGCCACCTTTTGGAGGCAGAAAAATAAATCCCAGAGGTCGCAAACAGGCCGAACAAAGGGAAAAAAAAGAAAGGTTAAATTATGAGTTACAACAAATTGAAATCATTGGTAGCGAACGTGGAAGCCATAGAAACGGCAATGAAAATCCAAGTTCAAGGCAGGCAGGCCACTGCGGAAGAAAAAGAAATTTTATCCCGATATTCTGGTTTCGGGGGTATCAAAGAAGTATTGAATATAGGTACGGACAAACCCATAGGTGGTGATATGAAAGAACCGATACAAAGATTACAGGAGTTAATCAATGCTTACCCTCATTTCACAGAACCCATGCGGCACAATGTCATAGAGGGCATCAAAGCATCTGTACTGACAGCATTTTACACGCCGAAATTCCTTGTTGATGCAGTGGTGCGGCAGATACATGCCACGTTCGGCGAAAACGGTCTCAAAATGCGTTCATTTCTCGAACCAAGTGCTGGTATAGGCGGCTTTCTACCCATAGCCATGTCCGGCACGTATGATTATGCTATTGAGAAAGACCTCATTTCGGGGATGATACTTTCCCTGCTCCATGAAAACACGCTTACACGGACGATTGGGTTTGAAGAAATCGGAGAACAAGGTTTTGAACATACAACTTTCGATGTCATAGCCTCCAACATTCCATTTGGCAATTTCAGGGTGTTCGATGCGGAACTATGGAAGAAAGGCGGTATGTACGAACAGGCCACCAAGACCATACACAACTACTTTTTTGTCAAAGCAATGGAGTTGTTGAACGAGGGTGGTTTGTTAGCTTTCATCACATCGAGGGGCATAGCCGACACGCCCGGTAATAAGTTCGTGCGTGAATATCTTGTAAATCATGCCGACCTGATAAGTGCAATCCGTCTGCCCGATATGCTTTTCATGCAGACAAGCGGTATAGAGGTAGGCAGCGACCTGCTGATATTCCAAAAGCACACGCGCAAGGCGGCACTCTCACAGCGGGAACAACTGTTTTTACAAGTAGGCAGGGAAAAGGCGGACGCCACAGGCACAATGACCGAATACGCCAACAAATTGTTCACCATACCGAAAACCACCCTTGCGACAGGTAGCCGCATTGTACAGAACCAATACGGAAAATATGTACGCAAATACCAATGGCAGGGCAATGAAAATGCCATGTCACAATATCTCGCCGCACTGCTGAAACTTGACTTTGGCCGATACTTCCGCAAAAGTCTTTTCATGGGGGAAGGACAAGGTAGCGAAGATATGCAGATGTCTCTTTTCGGGAGTGTAGCCATGAAACAAGTCGCAAAAGGCAAACGAGCCTACACGGACGGGGTGGAAGCATGGATGAAAGACGGCACAATGGTGCTGTTTGAGGGGCAGGTGGGTACTATCCAATACCGAAAATCAAGTCTTTATCAAGAGGTAGCCATTGATTTTGTACCGGTGGACGAGGGTAAGGTCAATGCAGATAGGGCAAAAGACTATTTCCCTATACGCAAGGCATACTTTGAATTGTCAATCAAAGAGAGGGAAGAACAAAAAGAGGATAACGGATTGCGTGGAGAGCTGAACGCCCGATACGATACCTTTGTTGCCAAATGGGGTTGTTTCCACGAGAACGACAACAAGGAGTTTATCATGCTTGACAGCCTCGGTGTGGAAGTCTTTACAATAGAAATGCAGCTTGGAAAGGATTTAGTCAAGTCCGACATCATGCGTGAGCCTGTGGCGTTCAAGAAGATAGACCCGAACAAACGGCTGACACCGATTGAAGCGTTGGCAAGTAGCTTGAATTTCTACGGCAGGGTTGATATGGACTACCTGATGCAGTCCACGGATAGTGCCGAGGAAGAAATCATCGGCGACCTCAAAGGTGAGATATTTTACAATCCTGTTATCGGGGAGTGGGAGCACAAAGGCTGTCTCTGATACACATCTCCTAGCCCACGAGACGGAGTCCCAGC
>NZ_JBCNZM010000252.1:0-1742 GCF_040227615.1 Bacteroides sp. RTP31139st1_H2_RTP31139_211217
GGATAATATCTTTCTTAAAAATATTCTTGGGTCATTTATTGCTGTGTATGCAGAGTATAATAATAGTGAGAACAAAGAGTTAATTTGTAATTGGAGTAGAGATTGTCAGATTTCACTACTCCAAGATGATAATGAGGATAAGCAAAGGATACAGCATCTAAGGGAAAAATATCACTCTTTGAACAAGGGGTTAATTTATAATGTCTTAAATCCGGAGTATGTTACGGCTATTATACAATATATTATCACAGGTGCTCCACTTGTAGAATTTATTGTTACGGAAATAAAGGATAAGCAAGAAGAGTTGAAGCCTTGGGAAATGCTATCCGGCTTTTTCGACATGGAACAGCAAAAACTTGAAAGTATTTGCCAGGCTACTATAAAAGCCATATTGGATAAAGAGATAAAAGACGCTTATCAACTTGGTTATAGTATCGCGTATCTATCGTATTTTGATGCTATTGGCATTTTTTCTGATATAAAGCCTCATATCTCTTCAATAAAAGAGAGAATAGCAGAAATGATTAATAGTCAAACCAGTTTAGAGGAACTTTATCAGCTAAGGGGTCTTTTTATTAGTGGATGTAATTATGTAACCACAGATGTCAAGACTCCAATAACAGATGATATTGTGGGCTATTTCTTGCAGCAGATGAAATCAAAGATAAATGAGTTGCCGGATCAAATGCAAAAAGCACTGCGTAATTTGACTGAAGGAACAGTAGAGGAACTTATAATTATAGACAGATTGCCTTATCCAGATAAAAGTTGTACATACGAACTTCGTGCGATATTTGCATCTGAAGATGCCAATGCTCTTTTTGATGCTATCTGCAAACTAAGCAATAAAGGCAGAAATGCTTTTACGCAATTTCTTGCTTATCATTATAATTTTGGCTATGACCAACAAGATGTGGGAGACAGATATAAGGCAGATATTCCTTGTTTACTCAAACTGAAAGATTTGGTCGATAATGAAATCAGTATATCAAAAGGAGTGGATAAACTTGCCTTCATAAGGTTAAAAGATGTCTTGATTGAAGCTATTAGGAGGTGTGAAGGCTAAAGTGATACATTGATGCCAATGTAGAAGCTAAAAATGGCGTATTGTAAAAAACGGATACGCTATGAAAGGCCATTATTCCTATTGGGCTAAAATAGAGGATATAAGGACTATAAATGGAAACGGGTGGCGGCGGGGAATCGGGAGGCTATAAAGGGAGGAAGGATGCCATAAAAGAGTAGAGCCGTCGGCAGACCGGAGCGCAAAAATCCCTCTGCCCGGTCATCACGACCATGCAGAGGGAACGGTTGAAATTATGATTATGTCAAGCAGCTTCGGCAATAGCTTCGTGTTTGGCTGCCTGCGGTTGTCCGGTCTCTTTCAGGCTTTCATCAATCCTGTGTTGAAGTTCCTTACACTCCTGTTTGAGCCTTGACAGTTCATCGGCTTTACTCCACTGGCGACAAATGATGTCCTGCAATGTAGGAATTTCGCTTTCTATCCGCTCTACCGCCTTTTGTTGCTTCTCGATAAGAGAGGGCAATTTGCTTAATGCTCCATGCGGATATTGTGCCGACTCAACGAAACCAAGCGGCAGTGCACCACTCAGGCCGCATCGGTATTTCAATCCACTTATACCCTCTACAAAGAATGTATTGCGGTCAAACGTACCGTCTATGCTGTACTCGCTACGCACCAACAAGTTCAGCCCTGCATACGTGCCAACTGTGCCATACGC
>NZ_JBCNZM010000252.1:1819-2245 GCF_040227615.1 Bacteroides sp. RTP31139st1_H2_RTP31139_211217
CGCTTTGCCTTTTCGATTTCTCCCTGACCGGCAGCTATTTTACGCTCGGCACGGATGCGTTCTTTCTTGAAAATAGCCTGTTCCTTTTCAAGCTGCATAATCTTGTTGTCGAGCTTCGTCTTGTTCAGCAAGTCGTTATTGCCTGACAGAATAGCCACGAACTCGGCAAAGTTCATACCGCTGTCCTCATCCATGCCTCCCTCGTCAATACGGCGCACGGCGATTGTGCCGTTGTTAATTTGGTTGATAAACATCTGCTTGTTTTTCAACAGATTAAATTTATAGGCGTCGAGGGTCTTTTCCGTACCATAAATTACGACATCTACCACATTGCTACCCCACAGCTTTACGGTGTTGCCTTTGCGTATTGCCCTGCCGTTTCGTTGCTCCATGTCAGCAGGTCGCCAAGGTATTTCAAGGTGATGC
>NZ_JBCNZM010000252.1:2255-4389 GCF_040227615.1 Bacteroides sp. RTP31139st1_H2_RTP31139_211217
GTGATGCACCGCCACAGCCCTTTGCTGGGCGTTCACACCTGTGCCTAACATGGTCGTGCTTCCAAAAAGAACTCGCACCTTTCCGTTGTTCATTTCTTCAAACAGCTTTTTTCTTGCCCTCTCGGTAGTGGCGCATTGGATAAACTGTATTTCATCAGCAGGAATACCGAGCCGTACCAACTTCTCTTTGATGTCGGTATATACGTTCCATTCGTTCGGTTTGTATGTACCAAGGTCGCTGAACACGAACTGTGTACCCCGATTGTCATTCGAGCGTATATAGTAGTCATAGATTGTCCTCGCACAGATAGAAGCCTTGTTATCGGCATCATCCTTGAACTTGCAACCCAACAAGCGCATATCAAGAGCCATTTTTCGGGCTACATTGGTCGCAACCAACATTTTCGCCTTGTCGAGGTTGTCGGGTTGCGGAACGTCAAGCCCCAAGTCCTCCCACTGGCCGCTACCGGCGAAAGATACCAAGCGTCCTATCATTTCCTCCTGCTCGATTGTCGGGGGATAAGAGAGGAAACGCACGTTCTTCTCAGGTACATCAAGATTTATCATGTCGGCTGTACGGTAATCCGTAATCTCACGCAGAAACATTGCCAGCTCCGGCACTTTGATGTAAGTACGAAAACGCTCTTTGCGCTTCACCGAGCCTGTCACGTTCAATTCATAATCTGCCGTTTTCTTTGTGAATATGGCTGCCCACGCATCGAAACAGCTAATCCGTTGCCGTTGAAGCTCCTGCGGACGCAAATACTTGAACATCACATATAGTTCGGTCAGTGCATTTACCACCACTGTACCCGACAGAAACGTAGCCCCAAGGTCACGACCTGTCCGGCGCTGAATGTCACGGATGGCAAACAGCAGGTTCATCGCCCTTTGCGAGCCTTTGGTATTGCCGATACCTGCAACCCTCGTGTGGCGTGTCTGAAACATTAAATTTTTCATTACATGGCTCTCATCGACAAATATGTGGTCTATGCCCATTGTGTGAAAGTCCACCGCATCGTCTTTCCGATTATTGATTTTCATGCGCAGTTCTTGTAGTTTAGCTGCAAGGTTCTGTTTGCGCTTCTCCAGTCCGTCCTGCATTTTTCCGCTACGGTAACGCATGGTGGACTGCTCCAAAAATTCGAGGTTACGCTCCACATCGGCAAGCTCTTCCGTGAATATATCTATCATGGTCTCTTCTGACTGCGGTATCTTGGCGAACTGGTCGTGCGTGAGTATGATGCAGTCCCAGTTATTATTCTTGATTTTTGAAAAGACCTCTTGCCTGTTGGCAGGGGTAAAATCTTCCTTGCCCGGATAGAGAACTTTGGCCGTAGGGTATGCCTTGCGGAACGTATCGGCGATTTCGTGTACATTGGCTTTCAGCCCGATAATAAGCGGCTTGTGTGCCAATCCGAGACGTTTCATTTCGTAGGCGGCAACACACATTATCATCGTCTTGCCTGTGCCTACCTCGTGCCAACAGATACCGCCTCCGTTCTGCTTAATCATCCAGATAGCATCTTTCTGTGAGGGATAGAGGCTGTCGTATGGAAATTGCTCGAAAGAGAGCTGCGGAAAGGTCTGTGCCGAACCGTCATAATGCGGCCTGACATAGCAGTTGAAACGCTCGTTATACACCCTCACCAGCTCGTCCCGAACCTCTATCGGCTGCCTGTCAAGCCAGCGGTTGAAACGGTCTCTAATCTCCTGTATCTTGGTGGCTGCCTCTTGTATGGCTTCCTCGTCCGGCACACGCACCTTATCACCGTTGCGACATATCTCTTTCGTGATTTCAGGTACAGTATCATGCAGGGCATGAACAAACAAATCCCCACCGTCATAGTTACGAACGGAATAGGTGTTGTAAGCCACCGGAGAGTAACTTTGCAGGCGTACTATGTAGGTATCGTTTACATCGAAATACATTACGCTTGTCTCGGTCTCAAAAAGTTCAGTTGCAAAATCGGCATATAACTTTGTGTCAATCCAACGCTCACCCATGTTAATGTCAAGTTCCTCGTAGGGTATCGCTTCGGGTGTCGCATCTGCCAAAGCCTTTACAGCAGTTTCCGTCCAATCTTTTTCCCTGTCCGTGAGGTCGGACAAGTAAGAACCTATTTCCTTGCAT
>NZ_JBCNZM010000253.1:0-1939 GCF_040227615.1 Bacteroides sp. RTP31139st1_H2_RTP31139_211217
CTTCAAAGAACTTTGTATGGCAATAATGATATGCCCGAACGGCATACCCACATTGCGGAGCACGGTAGAGTCCGTCAAGTCACGCTGCAAACGGGAAACCGGCAGTTTTACCGCCAAGTGCTCAAGAATAGCATTCGCCATGCCCAGGTTTCCTTCCGCATTTTCAAAGTCAATCGGGTTCACCTTGTGCGGCATCGCGCTGGAGCCCACCTCACCGGCTTTAATCTTCTGCTTGAAGTATTCCATAGAGATATATTGCCAGAAGTCACGGTTCATATCAATCATCACCGTATTGATGCGCTTCATGGCATCAAAGATGGCAGACAGATTATCGTAATTGGATATCTGGGTAGTATACTCCTCGCGTTCCAAGCCAAGCTTTTCGGAAACGAACTTATTGCCGAATGCCTTCCAGTCATATTCCGGATAAGCCACATGATGGGCATTGTAATTACCCGTAGCGCCACCGAACTTTGCTGTCACCGGACAAGCCTTCAGCGTTGCCAACTGGCGTTCCAGACGGTAGACAAACACCATTACCTCCTTGCCCAAACGGGTAGGCGAAGCCGGTTGTCCGTGTGTCTTGGCAAGCATGGGGATAGCGGCCCACTCTTCCGCATAAGCACGGAGCTGCGCTATCAGTTCCTCTATTTGAGGATAGTACACCTGCTCCAACGCCTCCTTTACAGACAAAGGAACAGACGTATTGTTGATATCTTGTGAAGTCAGGCCAAAATGGATGAACTCCTTATAGTCGTCCATACCACCCAACTTGTCAAACTCTTCTTTCAAGAAATACTCCACAGCCTTCACATCATGGTTCGTCACGCTCTCAATGTCCTTAATGCGTTGCGCGTCGGCTTCGGAAAAGTTACGGTAAATGTTTCTCAAGGTTTCGAAAACACCCTTATCCACCCCTTTCAGCTGCGGCAAAGGCAGCTCACACAGCGTGATAAAGTATTCTACTTCAACTTGTACACGGTATTTAATCAGTGCAAATTCTGAAAAATAGGCAGCCAAAACATCTGTTTTGCCTCTGTATCGACCGTCAATCGGAGAGATTGCGGTAAGTAAATCAAGTTTCATACGTCGTATTTATGATGATAATTATCGGACTGCAAAATTACTGCTTTTTTCTGAGTAACAAGACATAAAGAATAAAGATTTTAAGAAAAGGAAGTTAATGGATAAAAAAATGGCCTTACAATCACTTGCAAGACCACCTTCGAATGAAAATTTCCAGTGGGCGTTGACGGATTCGAACCGCCGACCCTCTGCTTGTAAGGCAGATGCTCTGAACCAGCTGAGCTAAACGCCCTTTTGATGAACGAAAGTGCTTGGATTTTGTGTGGGCGTTGACGGATTCGAACCGCCGACCCTCTGCTTGTAAGGCAGATGCTCTGAACCAGCTGAGCTAAACGCCCGTACACTTCCGTTTCAAAAGCGATGCAAAGGTACAGCTTATTTTGACATTACCAAAACTTTTGCATAATATTTTTCGATATTTTTTTAGTCATTTAGCGACACGCTCTGTTTCTCAAGCATTTAGTACGTTCACTTTTTTGCCTCATTTTTCCGGATGACCTTTGCCGGATTACCAACGGCTATGCTATCGGATGGAATATCTTTCGTCACCACACTACCCGCACCGATGATACAACGGTCGCCGATGGTGACGCTTGGACACAGAATGGCACCGCCGCCAATCCAGCAATCCTCTCCTATCGTCACCGGATAGGCATATTCCTTTTCCGTACGACGCTCGATATAATCCATCGGATGATGGGGAGTGTATATCTGTACGCATGGACCGACCAACGTATGGGCACCAATCGTGATATATCCCCCGTCCAGGAAAGTGCAATTGGCATTGACAAAGACATGCTCACCCAGCCGGATCCCATCCCCGTGGTCGCAATGGAAGGGCGGGCAGATGATG
>NZ_JBCNZM010000253.1:1949-4446 GCF_040227615.1 Bacteroides sp. RTP31139st1_H2_RTP31139_211217
AAGTAGCGGGAATACCTGGCACCAGTTCCTCCAGCAAACTCCGGTAATCCTCATCGTAAGTACTCATCACACGCATTTTTGCCAGCAAGCGCTTGGCATGCTCGAACTTCACCTGTATCTCCGGAACGGACATATCCGCCAACTGGGAGCTACGCATTTTTTCCACTTCATTCATATTATTTCTTCTTTTGATTCATACAGAGACTCAGCCCCGAACAAAAATACGGAAATAAACGCAGTATACCAAAAGAGCGGAAAACCTTTCGGCTTTCCGCTCCTGCAATCGTTTACAGAGCAAACAATTTATTTGTACTCCTGCCAGCTCTTAATCTGGATATCTTCCAGCTTCATTTCGCAGAATGCCTCGATAAAGGCACTTGCCAGGCGGGCATTGGTAATCAACGGAATGTTGTGGTCGATGGCACCGCGACGAATCTTGTAGCCATTGGTCAGCTCGCGTTTCGTATGGTTCTTCGGAATGTTGACAATCAGGTCGAAGGCATGGTCGGCAATCATCGTCATCACGTTGTTTTCCGCATCCGGGCGTTCATCCGGCCAGTAAACGGCTTCTGTCGTCACGCCATGGGCGTTGAGGAAAGCGGCTGTACCTGCCGTAGCATAAATCTTATAGCCTTTGGCAAAGAGCATGCGGCTGGCATCCAGCAAATCCACCTTGGACTTCATGGCTCCGGAGGAGAACATCACGCCCTTCTCGGGACGGGGGATTCTGAATCCGGTAGCAATCATGGCATTCAGCAATGCTTCGGAGAAGTCGTCGCCAATACAGCCTACCTCGCCCGTAGACGACATGTCCACACCCAATACTGGGTCTGCCTTGTGCAGACGGGAGAAGGAGAACTGGCTTGCCTTCACACCGATACGGTCGATGTCGAATGCCGACTTGTCCGGTTGTGTATAGGGAGCGTCCAGCATGATACGGGTAGCAGTCTCGATGAAGTTACGCTTCAGCACCTTGGATACGAACGGGAAGCTGCGCGATGCACGGAGGTTACACTCGATAACCTTCACCTCGTTGTTGCGTGCCAGGAACTGGATATTGAAAGGACCGGAAATATTGAGTTCCTTCGCAATCTGGCGGCTGATTTTCTTGATGCGGCGTGCCGTTGCAAAGTAAATCTTCTGTGCCGGGAATACCAGCGTAGCGTCACCGGAGTGTACACCGGCAAACTCTACGTGCTCGGAGATGGCGTATTCCACCACTTCACCGTTTTGGGCAACAGCGTCGAACTCGATTTCCTTGGTGTTCTGCAAGAACTGGGATACCACCACCGGATATTCCTTAGATACCTCAGCAGCCATCTTCAAGAAGTTTTCCAGTTCTTCTTCATCGTAGCATACATTCATCGCAGCACCGGAGAGTACGTAAGACGGACGCACCAGTACCGGATAGCCCACCTTCTCTACAAAGCCTTTCACATCTTCCAGGCTAGTGAGTTCCTGCCAAGCCGGTTGGTCGATGCCCAGCTGGTCGAGCATGGCAGAGAACTTGTTACGGTTTTCGGCACGGTCGATGGAGATGGGGGAAGTACCCAACACGGGAACTGACTGGCGGTGAAGCTTCATTGCCAGGTTGTTCGGTATCTGTCCACCCACGGACACGATGACACCGCGCGGCTGCTCCAGGTCGATAACGTCGAGCACACGCTCGAAGGAGAGCTCGTCGAAGTAGAGACGGTCGCACATGTCGTAGTCCGTAGAAACGGTTTCGGGGTTATAGTTAATCATGATGGACTTGTAGCCCAGCTTGCGGGCAGTCTGGATGGCATTCACCGAGCACCAGTCGAACTCTACAGACGAACCGATGCGGTAAGCGCCCGAACCAAGCACAACCACTGATTTTTCATTCTTATAATAGTTCACATCATAACCTTGAACGGCATACGTCATGTAGAGGTAGTTCGTCAGTTCCGGATGTTCGGAAGCCACCGTATTGATGCGCTTCACGGCGGGCAGGATGCCCAGCTCCTTACGACGGGCGCGTACGGCAAGGTTTTCCTTCTCCATATTGCCTTGCGGATTCAGCACGAAGCGGGCAATCTGGAAGTCGGAGAAGCCAAGCACTTTGGCTTCGCGCAGCACGTCGGCGGGGATGTCTTCCACCTTATTATATTGGGAAAGTTTCTGCTTGTAGTCTACGATGTTCTTCAGCTTGCCCAAGAACCAGGGGTCAATCTTGGTCAGCTCAAAGATGCGGTCGATGGCATATCCCTTTTCCAGAGCCTCGGCAATGGCAAAGACGCGCAGGTCGGTGGGATGTGACAGTTCGTAATCCAAGTCATCGAACTCCACTCCCTCATTGCCCACGAATCCGTGCATTCCCTGACCAATCATACGCAAGCCCTTCTGGATAATTTCTTCAAAGGAACGTCCGATAGACATGATTTCGCCTACCGACTTCATGCTGGAGCCAATTTCGCGGCTGACACCTACGAACTTTGTCAAGTCCCAACGCGGAATCTTGCAAATCAGGTAGTCA
>NZ_JBCNZM010000254.1:0-4407 GCF_040227615.1 Bacteroides sp. RTP31139st1_H2_RTP31139_211217
TCCGTCTATCTTGCCTTGCTGCATGGGTGTTTCCTTTCGGAGAGTAACGCCGTCTTGGTAATACTCCGTGAATGTGCCGTTACGCTTACCTTTGGCATATATGCCCGATTCACGCAGTACCCCATCACGATAGCGAAAATAATCGCCGTTTATTATGCCATCGGAAAGTTTAACACGCTCCTCGTCAAGCCCTCGTACAATGCGGTATTCTCCCTGCAACGGTTGTTTACTGCCTTTTTCATAATAGACCGTGCGCCGTGCGTTATCCGTTATAGTCTGTAAATTATTCCATTCTATTATTTGTTGTGCGGAAGCCGTGCCACACAATAGCAAAAAGACATATATAGTTAAAAATCTATTCATTTTATTTTTGGAAAAACAATACGATTTCACCTAATAACAAAGTCAAAAAGCTACCTATCCAAAGATAATAACCTATTGATAAATGAAAAACTCCAAGAGTGCTTTCAATGCCCCGTTCCGGGTCTACGAATGTCGGATTATTAAAAAACAACGGAAGCATAGCCAATAATATACTGACTATAATAAGTACATATAATAATGAAGTGTTCTTCCCCGACAAGTACATATTAATAGAAAATCCATAAGTGATATTAGCCAGCCATGCCATATAAAAAAGTTTTGAAGGCCATTTTACCAAAAAGATTTCAATCCATCCTCCGAGCAAATATGCCCATCCGGGATTTCTATCACTGTCAGCAAACACATTGGCACAACATGCTGATATATAAAGTAATAAGCTGACTACAACCATGATTGCTTTTTCCATATTCATCTTCATTAATTTATTAGCCAATTCTAAAGCATAAATTAATAAAAGAACAATAGGAATTATTATTCACCAGTTTATATTCATCTTATGGTCGTTTATCTATATCCTATTTTCAGATTCAATCAATATTTCCCTTCTATTCCATTTTCTTTACGGGCTTGTGCCATTTCTTCCCGATTATCTATAATATATTGTCGCAGTTCAGATAATTCTTTTGCTATATCTTCGGCTACCGCAGCTTGTTCTGTTTCTGGCTTAAAGGTAAGTTTAGGATAAGCCAATCCGACATAGCCGCTTTTGCGACCTTCATTAATAACTTGAGCAAGAATTTCAAGCCATTTATCCGGTACACCACCTGCATAACCGTTAATCCATTTCCCGGATAGTTTATTGAATGCCAATTGCGCCTGACGACATTCAAATGCAGGTTCTCCTACACCCCCTACATTTTCTATCATACGGGCGTAAAGATTTCGGCGGAACTGTGCTGTATAAAACCAATAAACGGCATCATCTTTTTGCCCTAAATCATAAAATCTAATCGCCAATACATAGAGCGTTTCAATGGGAGTATTATCTATTTCGGCTCGAATTACATCAGCCGTGCTTTGCAGTTTTTTTACATCTTCACTTTTCAGCACATCGCTAAACTTCCCCACTTGAATTGTCAAAGGTTCAGAATTATACCACGGCTCAACATAAATGGGCATTCGTTTAGATTCATTATTACAACTTACCAAACAAAACACTGCCGATAAAACTGCAAAAACTCTTCTTATCATCTTCATATTTTTTTTGTTTTTTGGAATTGATGATTATTTCACTGTCATTTTCTGAAATAATAGACGTATTAAATTGTTTATTTATTGCTATATTATGGGAAAAATCTCCAATTTGAAAAAAGAGCACTAACTACACGAAGAAAACTTCATGTTAGATTATTCATATGAGAATTATAAGAATAAAGAAGCATTATATCAACTAATATAACTAATATGGTAGTCAACAAGAAAAGAAAAAAAATATTTTTATGTTTTTTTCTTTGTGGAACAGACATCAGTCTAAAGTCATGTTCCAATTTTTGATATTTTTGCTCATCATATATTTTTAAATTGATAAAAGATAATATTATCAACAATATAAGCATGGGAATAGCTATAGGTTCTGGTTTGTCATATATGCAAAGTTGAACTTGGTCATCAAATAGAGTCAACAAAATAGAAACAAAAAGCAACACATAAGAAAATTGACATACCGTAACAACTACAAAAGAACGGTCAGGAAATCCCTTTGACGGTACAGTAGTCCAAATCCAATAAAATATATTATCGAAAAATGAAACTCCATTTTTTTCTTTGAAAGAGGATGTATTACGTTTTATATTCATTGTGTTATGGTATCATTTTCCTTGTCTTAATATATGTTTTTTATGATTGGGCCTGACTCTCATTGGTTCACAATAATAAGGACGTTCAACTCTTGTTGCATCTGCGGGAGTAATAGTGCCATGTATTTCTTCATAACTTGGTGGGGAAATATATGGACGTTTTGAGACACTGGTTATGAACCACAAAATACCAAGAGCAATTCCAACTGGAGGGAAATAAGAACCGATAATATAAATGCCCGTGTTCACTCCCATATTTAATGCCGCCTCGGAAAAAGTCTGTTTACCAGAAATCCATAACGCTGTATCAATAACAAGCCCTGCAATATAGATTTTCCTACCTACACCTTTCGCAACTTCACCTTTTGTTGTATATACTCTATTGGGATTACGAACCAAAGTACCTTGTCTGTTTATCTGAATATACTTTTCTCCAATGACAATAGGTTTTTGGGATAATTGCTCAAAAGAATTTGCAATACCATATAAAGACAAAGCAGTAGTTCCCTTGTCTATCAGCCCCTCTAATGGTTGCAATCCACTTTCGATATTTTTCTCATCCTTTATCACTACCAATTCATAGAAAGGTGTGGAAAATGATTCAGTAGATGTGGTATCAGATGATATGACATAGCGAGACCGCCAAAATACACACCCTAAACCTTCAACATAACCATTATGTAATTGTCGATTTTGGCACATTGCCTCAAATTGCTGCAAAGTAATTTCCATTTCAGACCTTTTTTATTATATGAACGAGAAATATTTGTCTAAAGTGGCAAATATACAACTCGTTAATGTTTTACTTATTCTTGATGATATTTACCGTCCAGTATTGTACCTTCAGAGCAACCAATCCTTAGACTGGCAAGCTGCATAATAATGCTTTTTCTGTGAATATACGGTATAGCATGAGACTAAAAGAGTATGGCTCCTTTGGCTTAACCCTCGTTCACTTGTACATTAAAGTGTGCAAGAGCTTGTCCGATTTCGCCGCGCTATTGAGGATACTCATCTGATTACGGACACCTACTTCTTATCCGATACTCTTTCTTTTCTTTATTCATATAAGTGAATAAATGATTTACAGATGGACATACATTATGCCCATCTGTAAATTCAAAATTATCCAATTTATTCTTGACGATATGCGCTTTCCCAAATAGCATCTTCCGGATTATCGCCTTTATGACCGGCAAGCTGTATCACGAAGCTTTTTGCCGGGAAATACGGTGTGACGTGGATATCAAGAAGCACATGGTCTTTCTGATTCGGGTCTTGTTCAATCTTCATAACCTTGAAGCGTTCGATGAGTTTGTTCGGTCCCATTACACTATCGAGGAATTTCACAACCTGACCACGTAAATCAGCTTCCGTGCGAGTAGTCCAATTCTCAAATGCCCGACGGTTCAGGAAGTCAATCAGCACTTTCGTTATATAGTCGAATACACGAACTACGGAGTAGGTCTGCAAGCCAAGGTTATCTCCATTAAATAATGTCTTGGCAGAGAAAGCCATAACCTTGCTGTACTCGTTCACCATCGGCACAAGACCCATACGTTCAAGTTCGGAAATCTCACTCTTGCGAAGGTCGAAGCGTACACTTTCTACTTCATTAAGTCCACCAAATTTCTTACCGGCTACTACCTGAGACATTAAGGTTTTGTATATTTTCCCGGCAAGTGAAGAAGATGGCGGAATATAAAGGTTTTCTTCTTCTCCAACGCTTTCCTCTCTTTGACGACCAAGCAACCAGTTACAGGTCATTATAGTATTCGATTTGAATACATCTCCACCCGTATGATTGGCATTGAAGAATATATCTACTACATCGTCCGGAGTTTCAAGGTTTTGGAAGTCTGTAACAAGAAAAGCCTTGTTCTCGTATGCAATCTTGGACCACTTGTCCAAAATGGCATTTGAACCTATATATCCGGGAACGACAAGCAACGAGTAGTTGCGACGCAGGTCAAGACGGTCAAAATTCTGTTTGAGTTCATTGCTGATGTGGTCAGCAAAAATGGTATTGTCCAAATCCTGAAGCTGCTCCATGGTCGCATTGACAATGGTGACATTCTTCACCTTATCACTTTCCGTGTTCTTATAAAAGAGCGCAATAGTGCGGTATGCGCTTTCGAGTTCCCGTGTTCTGGCAAGAGCATTCTTCAAGTTATGATTAAGAAGGTTCTCGGCATTTTCTGCGGTTTCCTTGGCCTTGTCCCGCATT
>NZ_JBCNZM010000255.1:0-1282 GCF_040227615.1 Bacteroides sp. RTP31139st1_H2_RTP31139_211217
TCTTCTTCATACCATAGCACCAGCTGCTGCAGACTGTCACACGAGGCTTCGGCCACGATGTTCCCGCTGTCGTCGCTGCCTACGGTCAGATTCGCCTGTCCGCTCTTGCCACGGTACACGGCACCTTCAGGAAGTTTACGGAGGCTGTCCGCAGGTATAGACAGCTTCACCGAACTCGCCGGTATACCCGCCATCACCAGTCCCGCCCGTCGGCTTCCGCTCGCGCTGTCGGTGCTTGCCGATTCCGTCTGTATCTTCTCCACCGTCGTGCTCTTCCTGCTGCTTGCGCAGCCCGCCAAGCACAGGACAGTCATCATGATGGCGGCAACTGTTGGCAGTGTCAATGGCCTTGCGCAGTCGCGCCATTTCGCGCTTGTTGGCCTGCAGGTCTTTTCTTGTTGCATTCAGTTCTTCTTTTAAGGGTACCACAATATTGCTCACCAAAACGCGGGTGGCATGTTCTGCGTTATCCACACGCACACCCTCTGCGTCGGCTTCGGCTTTCATCGCTTCCGCTTTCGCTTTCCTCACCGTAGCACGCAGGGAACCGATGGCTGCTGCAGTGCCCACAAGGCCGCCGCTAAGAATAATGTTCATGATCTCGCTAAAGTCCATACCACCCGTTTTTTAGTCAGTCAACCTTTTATTCTGCTTCCTCGCGTTTCTTTCGGAATAGTCCGATAACCCATTGCACCAGTCCCGTGTCGGCTACCCCATTGGCTACAAGTGAGGCACCAAAACCATAGAGCAAGGCAATGTCCCAGCTCACATCACTCACAAATCCGGCATCAAGCCACCACAGTAGCATCGCGCACACCAAGCCCACACACCAGCTCACCAGCTGCGTCACCCAGCCTTTCATGTTAGGGAACAAACCTTTCAACCCTTCAGTAAGCACCACCACACCGCCGACGAAACCGGCAAAGGTGCCAATCATTGCGTCATAGTCCGTTGCCGGAACATCGGCCCCTTGGGCCATCACAGCCGATACTGTTCCCAGCATCAGCATCATAAACAGCATAATTCGTTTCATTGATTGCTTCTTTTATTATTGGTTAATACCTATTTCTTTCAGCCATTTCTGTACATCGAAACTGGGGCAGGCTTTGGCCGCCAGCTCGTTGTGTCCCACAATGCGCACATCCGGGAATCTGCGATGGAAGTCCTTCACATACTTCTCCAGTGCCTTTTTCTGGCAGCCGGTGCGGGTGTCCTTCGGGGTCTTGCCGTCCTTGGCCACACCGCCGGCATACACAATGTGGCGGCTCACGCTGTTGTACCC
>NZ_JBCNZM010000255.1:1352-4357 GCF_040227615.1 Bacteroides sp. RTP31139st1_H2_RTP31139_211217
GTTGTACCCCTTGGCTCCGTTGGTCACTTCCCAGGGATCTACCTGCGCATCCTCGTTGTTGTTCACCAAGCGTTCCACACCGCCCTGCAGGTGGAACAGGTCGGTGTAGCCCACCTGTTTCCAACCTCTGCCACCCTGGCTTACGGGCGAAGTGTGCCACTTCCGGATGTCCGCCGATGATACCTCACGCCCCTCCGGGGTTGCCGTACAGTGAATTACCAGATACTTCAATTTTGCCATACCATCTTATCCTTTCTGGTTTTGGGTAATGGTAATCTTGGCCGTCTTGCTGCGGTCGGCATTGAGCGTAAGGGTCAGTGTACCGGTTTTCTGACTGCCACTGTTTGCACCGGCCGAAATCTTCACGCCTTTATCCGTCGCTTCCACCTTGAAGCCGGCAGGGGCACTGCCTATCTCATATTCTCCGCTGGCGGTCACGGTCACTTCTTCACTGCCACCGGTTGCCTCAAGGGTCACACTGGCAGGGTCAACTGAAATCTTCTTCTCGCTCGCCTTGAACACGGGGTTGCTTCGCTTGTCCAGCACCACCACTTCTTCACCGAAGGCAATGTTCGTGTCAGCCTTCATCAGCATCTTGAAGAAGTACAGTTCGCTCGCGTTCGAGATCTTGTCAATCTGAATCACGTCTTCATCGTCCTGCAGGTTCACAGCCGCAAACAGGTTGCCGCCGGCATCGGGCGAACAGAGGGTGCACACAATCAGATCATCGGGCCAGGCCGCAAGCGTCTCAATGGTAATGCCCTTGTAGCGACGGGCATTCACATCGGTTTCGCTCGTGTTCTTGGACTCGCGCTGGGTCAGCTCGTCATCATACTTGTCAAAGTCGTTCACGCTCATCAGAATGCGGAGGTCCGGGTTGTTGCGGATGGCCACGGGAATCTTCGCACGCATGGCTTTCAGTCTGCCCAGCATGGTCGATTCTGCGCTGTCCACCACAATCACCTCAGTATCCTTGGCCATCTGGGTCAGGATGCCGTTAAACAAGTGGTCGTCATCATCCCCATATTCACCGTTCACATAGTGGTCACCCAGTTCAAACTGTACCCGCTTGGCCAACTCGGCAAGCAGGGCGTTCTGCGCTTCGGGCGGAAGTTCCGAGAATACCAGGTTGCCCTTCGGCTGCCATTTGCGCCAGATGTTCTCGAACGTGCGGGGGTTAAACACCGTAAAGGCCATGAAGTCCACCGGGTCAAGACTCTTTTCGTCGTAGTTGAAGTTGCCCTTCGAATCCTCCACGCCGGGGTTCTCCTTGCGCTTCTGGAGCATCTTGCCGGTCTTCAGGCGCGGCAGGCTGATTTTCTTCTCCACACCGGGAATCACCATGATCAGCCCCTTTTCCACAATCTCATTGCTCGTAGCGGCAAGCGTCAGCAACTGTTCCAGTACCTCGCCGCTGTAATTCGTGTTTCTTACAATTATTGCCATAGTTCAATCACTTTTTACGTTTGTCCTTAATTTCTCGCATACGCCTGTTCCAGGGGCTTTCTTCACCATTCGGTTCCAGATGCAGGTCTTCCATCACACGGCGCTTTACCGGCAGTTGGGCCAGGGCCTTTTCGCCGTTCTCGCGGTCATTGGCCAAAAGGTTTTCGTAGATGGGGCGGGTAGTCGCATCAATGCGACCGTCCTGCTCGGCTGCGTCAAGCAGCTGCTTGCGGGCGGCAAGGTCTTCGGCTTCAGCCTTGTCTTCGTAGGTCTTCACCTTGGCCTTCAGGTCGGTGTTCTCTTTCGTAAGGATAGGTACCTTGCCTGCCTCTTCCTCCAGTTGGTCCATCAGGCGGAACACATCCGCATCACTCGCGCAGTCCTTGAAGCGCGGGCGTTTCTTTACGTCTTCCAGATTCATGTCTTCTCTGTTTTTTTGTGGCTCAACGAGCCGGTTATTGAATAAAGTATATATCTGCGCCGGTGTACTGTCTGCCGGCACGGGGTCTGCATCATAGATGTCGTCTATGAAACCAAGGTCCAGGGCTTCCTTGGCGGTCAGCCAATGGTCCTCGCCGTCAAAATAGGTCTGTTTCACTTCTTCCTTGCTCATGCCCAGCCGCTCGGCATAGATTTCACTCAAGCTGCCTTCCAGGCTTTCTATCTCTTCCATGCAACGCTGCAGGTCCTGCTTGTTGCCGTAACACCCACCGCTCACACTGTGCAGCATCAGACGGGCATATTTGCTCATTTCTACGGGCTTGCCGCAAAGGGCTATCACACTGGCCATGCTGGCGGCTATGCCATCCACATAAATGCGGATGTCGGCCTGGCTATGGCGCAGGGCGTTGAATATCGCAATGCCGCTGTACACTTCCCCGCCGTTGCTGTTGATACGCACATGGATGCGTCGGCTCACGCGTTCGGCTTCCATCAGTTCCTGGGCTATGCGCCCGCTTTGCACCTCCGTATAGTCTCCGATGTCCCCATACAGGAATATCGTACTGGTGCCGTCGTCACTCGTTGTAATATTGAAAAATCTGCTCATCGTCATACACTTTCCTGCGGTCTTCCCCGCCTTTCGATGATGCGAAAATAGAACATTCCCATGGCAACAAGAAACCGCGTCCGCATCATAACATTTTCTGGCGTTATCATAACGCTGTACCCCGTCATCATGCGTACGCGCTTTTACAAACCCCGCTTTTTCATGCAATTTTGTAACGTGATTTACAACTAAAAAGGACGATTTATGGCAGATTTGACGAATGCCCAGAAAAAGGAATGGGCAAAGACTTTGTACCTCAAGGAAAACCTCACACAGCAGGAAATCGCCGACCGGGTGGGCGTGTCACGGGTGTCCGTGTCCAACTGGGTACGGGCCGGGAAGTGGGAGGAACAGAAGGTGGGGCTTACGCTCACAAGGCAGGAACAGGTGGCTAACCTCTACCGGCAGGTGGCCGAAATAAACAAGGCCATCGCCGAACGGCCCGAAGGGGAACGGTTCCCCTCATCCAAGGAGGCTGACATCCTCGGGAAACTGTCGGCGGCCATACGCA
>NZ_JBCNZM010000256.1:0-4199 GCF_040227615.1 Bacteroides sp. RTP31139st1_H2_RTP31139_211217
GCGCTCAGGCTCGTCGGACATCTCCATTACAACGGGACGCACTACCAGACGTCGGGGAACAATCTTGCCCAGATTCTTTCCGGCAGTGAACTTTCCGGTGTACTTGCCGGAGATGCTTCCGCCCTCCACCTTGCCCAGTTCAAGGGAGTCGGTTATGCCCGGTACCGGAGTGAAATGTCTCAACACCTCTGAGGCGTCGAGCTTGTCGACCGCCTTCAGGATGTCCTTGTGCTTTTTTACCGCGGTCAGAACGGCGGTAATGTCAATAGGTGCTTTAAAATCCATAATAGAATAGTTTAGTGTTACTCATTCTCAAAACTGTTGATCGGGTCTGTGGCGATGTCCGCAAACTTGTTGTCTTCGTTCGCTTCCCGGTGGCTGTCGGTACCCGTTCCGGGTATCTTGGCGACAATGTCACGGATAACTTGTACCTTGGCCTTGTTGTCGGCGGCATTCTTGATGCTGTCACTCAGGCTGTCAAGGTCATTCACGACTGCCGTCAGACTGTTTTCGGCGGTCTCCTTGGCAGTGTTGGCGACAGCCAGGTCATTCTCCGCTTTGGCTTTCGCTTCGTTGGCGGTCTTGACGGCGTCATTGATGGCCTGCAGATTCTCTACGGTAAGCAACATCTTGCCGTCTTTTTCCTCAATGCCTTCGCTGTTGAGGATCTGGTTGATGAAAGTAAATTCTTTACGCATAACTGTATTTGAAGAATTAGAAATGTCAGTCTTGTTGCCGGTAGGGAACAGCCCTTTGATACCGTCGATAATCTGGGAGACCAAGTTTTTGTCACGGCCTTCCGGTTCCGGCTTCCCCTCCGAATCGATAGCCGGCAACGGTAGACCAAGCGCGGTGAAGCAGTCGGTCATTTCATTGGTCACCTGCGGCTTTTTATGGGTACCGGGAATGATCTTGTCTATGAATCCCCATTCCTTGGCTTCGGCGGCAGGCATCCAGCGTTCCTCTTCCATCAAGGTGATAATGTCCTTCAGGCTTTTGCCGCTACGGTTGATGTACTTCTGTGCAATCATCAGGTCAATGGCTTCCGCGCTCTTCTTCTTGTTCTGCAGTTCCTTGATGGTGTCCTCCAACTGGTCCGCATTGAGCTGGCCCCAGATGTCCACTCCCAGGCTGCATTTATGCGCCAGCCACATGCCGTCCTCGTGCATCTCGATGGACTTGGCACCGAATGCCAGTACAGTGGCTGCCGAAGCGTTGAAGCTGATGAACTCCACCGTCACATTGCCGTGCTCGGCCATCAGGGCGGACATGGCAACCGCTTCGGCCACATCACCGCCATAACTGGAAACCTTCAGGCGTACGGGCTGGCCTTTGGCCTTGTCAAGAAAGTATTTCAGATAATTTTTATTGTACCAATACCGATCAATCGTTCCGAATAATGTGATAACTGTCTCGTTCATAAAACTTATTTTTGCGCAAAGAAAAACGCAAAAAAAACGGTACCCAAGGACATCGGGTACCGACGGTAAGCAGATAAACGTTTGAACGAAAGCGTGTTGTGTGTCGGCAGAGGAAGCCGTACGGCTATATTTCCTCCATGTTTTCAATATAGGAGGTCGGTTCATCCTGGATGCAGGTGAACGTGAATGAGGTACCGTTCCGTTCCGACACGGAACGTCCGCTTGTCTTGTTCGTGTTGAACAGCATGAGTGCGTCCTCCTGCCCGCACCAATGGACCACCCCGTTGCCGTCCACTGCCAGTACATACCACAAGCCACGCTCCAGCGTCTCCATTAAATGATGATTCACTGAGGAAAGTTTTGGAATCACCCCTTCGACCGACACATTCCAGCAATCCCCCGCATCATTCACCTCCTTGTCCTCATTATAGGAATAGGTGTCATTGGCATATACCGGTATGGAAACAATATCCTCCCGGTTGCGGAGTTCCAGATAGTTCAGACCGGCGGCATAGTCCTTACGGATTTGCACGAACGAGGCCGGAGGCACGGCAATCACCTGCAACAATCCTCCGACGTTTTCAAAATCATAATGCATTGCTTTCATAAGTCATTTTTCCCTGCTGGGAAATTGTCCCGAATTCGGACAACTTCCCCAAAATTATACGGTTAATAACGTCTAAAATCGTGGTATTCTCCACCGTTTTCCTATATCCATGCCGGTTATACTCCCTGCGGATAGTCTCATAAGACCAGGTGTCGTCATCAAAGCCGAAGCTGTTCTGAAAGTTGCGGATGGCGGTCGAGAGTGGGATTCCGATACTGACATGGGTGTCGAGATAGAGGAAAAGCATCTGCTTGATCCGTCTTTCCACCTTGCTGCCGAACGCCACCACTTCGGTATTCGACATCGCCCATCCGTATCGGTAGAAGTCATCACGGCGTATCTCCACCGCCACGTTGGCGGTATATCGTGCCAGGTTCCGGTATCTGTTCTCGTATCGTCCGGGTTTTGCAAGCCTGGAAAGGAAGTCGTTCTGTAGCTCCTTGTCCGGGGACAGATTGACTATTTCGGTCCAGGTGTCGTCCGGGGCATTGAAATTGTACAGCAGGAATTGCTTGACATAAGGCTTGCAAGGGAGCCAACACACAAATCGGTCTTTCTTTGTCATTTAAAGCATTGATTTTTATACAAATATAACAAGAACTCGCAAAAAAACGGCAAAATTTGGATAAATAAAGTAAGTGTTTGGTATTGAGGAGAGTTAAGCCAAATTCTTCTATACCTTTCCAAATCGCTAAAATGCAGGATAATGAAAGGTTAAGAGAAAGATTTGCTACTTATCCGTTGCCTTTTTTAGCCCCGGATAATCCGGCAAAATAACGCTTAACCACCTGCGGTTTTACCGTTCACCATGCAAAGAACCCTATATTTTGCCCGTAAAGATAACCGTTTTTTTCCGTTTTTCATGGAAATACAGGTTATGTTACCGGCATCCGGGGTTTTATTCTTTGTTCCGCTATAATTTTCATAACTGTAAATAACTCTATATCAAGTAATTTTGCAACATAAAAAATAGAGTTATGAAACAGACGGATGTAACGGTTACGTTCTACCTCAAAAAGAGCGAAATGAATGACGAGGGACATTGCCCGGTCATGGCGAAACTTGTTGTCGGCAAATTTTCAGAAGCGGCTTTTAGTGCGAAAATGTCCGTACCCGCTGCACTGTGGGCATCCGGACGTGCCACGGGTAAAAGTAACGCCGCGCGGGAAATCAACCGGCAACTGGACGATTTGCGAGCTTCAGCCATTGCCATTTATGACGAACTGTCAGCCACCCGTGAGAATGTAACGGCTGAAGAAATAAGGAATCTGTTGTTGGGGACGGCTTTCGGGCAGGAAACCCTGTTGGGTTATTTCCGGACGTTCATCGAACATTTCGAGAAACGTGTCGGCGTGAACCGGGAAAAGGGAACAGCGCAATCTTACCGCTATGCTTGTAACTGTGTGGCTGCTTTCATCCAGGAGAAATACAAGTTGTCGGATGTTCCTTTCACGGCCCTGAACCGTTCATTCATCGACAACTATGACCTCTACCTACGCACGGAGCGCCGCTTTGCCCTGGGAACTATCGTGTTGCTTGTCACACGGTTGAACACGATTGTCGGGGAAGCCATCGCGGAAGGGATTATCACTGCCGACCCGTTCGCGGGTTATGAAGCCGAACATCCCGAGCGGGAACAGAAATACCTTACCGCAGCGGAGTTACAACGGCTGATGACCACACCCCTGCACGACCCGAAACTCTACCATATCCGCGACCTGTTCCTCTTCTCCTGCTACACGGGTATCCCTTACGGGGACATGTGCCGCCTGACGACGGAGGATCTGGAAGTGGCCGAGGACGGTGAGGTATGGATCAAGACCGCCCGCAAGAAGACGAAAATCGACTATGAAGTGCCGTTGCTCGACATACCGTTGCTCATCCTCGACAAGTACCGGGATATGGCCTCGGAAGGAAAACTGCTGCCGATGTACAGCAACAACGAACTCAACCGGACACTGAAACGTATTGCCGCCATTTGCGGAATTGAACGGAAGCTCGTCTTTCACGTTGCACGCCATACCTACGCCACCGAGATCACGCTTTCGCATGGTGTCCCGCTTGAAACCGTCAGTAAAATGCTGGGGCATAGCCGCATTTCCACGACGCAGATTTACGCCAAAGTGACCGATGACAAGATCGACATGGATACCCGGTCTTTAGAGGAAAAG
>NZ_JBCNZM010000257.1:0-4159 GCF_040227615.1 Bacteroides sp. RTP31139st1_H2_RTP31139_211217
GTTTTCATAAGTATTTTAAGTTAAGTTATACGTATGTACACTCACTCCTTGTGCCGAGGGCAAGTAATTGATGCCATACCAACACATTTGCAACAACAGAAAAGATACAAGCAAGCCAAACAGTGCCTTACGATAGGCCGCGGGGCATCCCAATCGGAAATGGATATATGCCAGATAGGAGAACCAGGTAGCCGCCGCCCAAGTCTCCTTGGGATCCCATGCCCAATAGTGTCCCCAAGCAGCTTTCGCCCAGACAGCACCGGACAGCATACCCAGTGTCATGAAGGCAAGTCCTACATAAGTCAGATTATCGCACAAAGCCATCTCATGCCGTTCAATTCCTTTTTTCTTGAACCACAGCAGGTAGACAGCCATCACCGTAGCGGCACCCAGCATGGCATAGGCAAACATATAGACAATGACATGAGGAGTGAACCACGGACTCTGCAAAGCGGGCATCAACGTCTTGTTGTGTATTTCGGGCCTAAAAATATTGATGCAGACAAACACCAAGGACAAGACGGAACTGAAACCGAGAATCCATTTGTACCTCCAACGACTGTAAGTGATGATTCCTGCCAATGGAAGAAAGAATGAATACCACAAACGCGTCTCCCCCATCGTCCGCATCGGAGGACGCTCCAAAGAAATCCACATGCCGACAATGAAGCTGAAAAAGACAGCCAAGCCCAGACAAGTCAAAGTGTATACCACTACCGGACGTTTACCACGCCATGCAGCGAAAGCTCCCAATCCCCAGAAAAGTAAAGCGACAATGGCAAACAGAGCAAAATAATCCCAACTCATACCGTCTCCTCCTTTCTTTCTTCTGTTCCTTTCGGTGCATTGACAAACAAGCAGACTGCCCCCAGCACCATCATTATGATGCCGGCATATACAGCCGGAAGCCAGGGATCGCGTACCAGTTCAAAAACACTGACATCACTCCACCGTCCTTTCGTTTCGTCATAGCTTAATTGATAAATGTTCCATCCGAATATCTTCAAAGGACGGTTCACTTCGATTGTGTCTTCCACTACCTCTCCTGACTGCGTATAAACCGTTACAGCAGAAACAAATCGCTGCGGCTCACGTTCGGGCATCACCAGACTGGTCTGTTCCGACAAGCGCAATGCCTTATAAGGAAACATGAAACTACCGCAACTCACCCATCCCTCCTTCGACTGTCCGGAGGTAGCATTCACCGCCTTCAGATAAACAGCATAGGTAGCTCCCATCGAATGGAATTCGGTAAACTTCAAGGTATCTTCCGCAGCTACAGAGGCAGCCATCGGAATGGATTGAAGGATAGAGATGTCCCAATCCAGCAACCTCCCCCGTTCTACCTTCTCTTCCAACAGCAAATGTTCCGGCACATCCTTCGGCAGTGCCTGCCCGGTCTCATTATTTATCAGCATCAGCTTGGGAGGGTATTCATGTATGGTGAATTCTTTCAGTTCAATGGCAAGCGGAAGCTCCGTCAGCTTGCCATCCTCATTCGCGGCACGCCATTCAGTCTTGCCCAATTGGGTAATCATTCTCAGTCGTTGCATATCTGCATTGCCCAGCGTTGCCGTCAAGAGGGCGACAAACAAGCCGACATGATTCAGCAGAAAAGGAATCTTACGCAATTTTAAAGGAATACATACACGGAGAATGGTCAGTCCCAAGACAGTAACCAGCCAGATATAAAGCAACACGAACGGCCAGAAAGAAAGCATCTTCGAAAAGCCGATGACATCTGCCGAAGGCTGGGTAGAAGGAACCTGCCGCACCAATCCCATAACGACAGTGACAACCGCCACACATACCAGGGAAGAAACTGCAGCCGTATAATGACTGAGCCATCCGAAACAGTACACCCGTCTACGAAATCCATGCATGCATGCCAACAATAGCAGGAACAACACCAGAACGATGACATTGACCGGCCACGCAAACAAGCCCCAACGAATATCTCCAACGCTCCACTGCAACAGCAAGCCCGTGACGAACAGTCCTGCCCCACAGATAAAACCTTCCTTATACCTCCACGGTTTCTTCCACATCTTCTGATTTACGATTTGACGATGTACGATGTACGATTGGAGTTAGATTGTTGATAGAGTCAATCCGGGATGTACATATCGGGGAGTAATCCCAATCGTACATCGTAAATCGTCCAATCGTAAATAAATTTATTTTAGTGCTAACCGGTTGTTGGCTTTGGCTTTTTCCAACCAAGCCGGTACGGTAGTCTTCAAGAATTTGTCCTTTGCAGCTCTTTCGGCATCCATATCGAGGCCGATATATTCCTGCGCCTTGTCTTTGGTAGAGATATCCGGCATGGGAACATTGTCCGTATATCCATGCTTTGCCAGCACTTTGGAGACAGCCAAACGCGCCTGCATAGCTCTATCCAAGCCGTGAGACAAGACACGCTGGATTTCCTGTGGTGCATGGAAAGCACCTCCGTGAGATGCCACACCGAAGTCCCAACGCCATTGCGCCTGGCGAATCAGTGCCAGCACTTCTTTCATCTGCTCTTCCGTAGCTCCCTTGTCCCAGGCAAATTTAGCTTCGATATGAGCTTTGGCAAGTTCCTGTTCAAGGCGGTTGCGGATTTCATTGGCCTTGCGCTGGCGTTCGTAGACATTGTTGCGCAAAGTCTCCTCACTTTCGCGATGGCAGGTTTGGCAGGTACGGTCTATCATAGCCAACGGACTTTGTATATGGTGGTCGCTGAACTTCACGCCACCTTCACTCTTATAGGGCATGTGGCAGTCCGCACACGATACGCCACGCTGACCGTGAATGCCCATCCGGGCTATTTCAAAATCGGGGTGTTGCGCTTTCAGGATGGGGGTACGGCTCAACTTATGTATATAGTCGTAGAAACCGGCCTCATCATAATAGGCTTCCATGTCTTCCACCGTAAAACCTTTGTCCCAGGGGAAAGTCAGGTACTTGCCGTCACCCTTGAAGTAATATTCCACGTGGCACTGTGCACATACCAGCGAGCGCATCTCCTGCGGAGTGGCCTCGGTAATATCCTTGCCCTGACGTTCAAAAGCTTCTATCAGAGCCGGACGGCTGATATGCAGATTCATATTTTCCGGTTCGTGGCAGTCCGCACAACCAATCGGATTTACAATTTCACCACCCAAAGCGCCCCACTTATTATTATAGAAAGCATCCACACCGATGGCTTCCATCATACGGGGGACATCGGGACTCTTGCAAGTCCAGCAAGTGGACGGTTGCGGACCATCTGCATCAGTGGCAGGCGCACCGGTACGCAGGGTTGCCGTAATATCCTCGATGGCATGCATGTGTCCGCGCGGAGTGGAATAGTCTTTGGAGAAGGCATATCCAGCCCAAAGTATCACCATTTCGGGACGCTGTTCCAATACATCCACAGCCACATTTCCATTGAATTCACTCTGGAAGTCGGTCTTGGCGGTTTCAGTCCACGTCTGATACTCACGTGGAAAGTCACTCTTGAAGACTTCGTTGCGTGCCTCAATTCCTTCAATCACAGTTTTGCGGTTATTGAATACACTTGCCAGCTCGGCCCTGCGCTCCATCAAGGCAGAAACGCATAGACCCAAGACAAATACAACGACCATTGAACCACCGAACAACAGCCATCCTTGCCATGATTTTAATCTCTTTTCCATATATATGAAGATTTATTGTTATTCAAGTTTCTCATGTCTTTGACCTGCTTTCAGTGAACAAATTGACAAGGCTACAAGGAGGGATAAACAGCCCTTTGTCTATATCTTGCTTTTTAAAGTGATTACAAGGAAAAGCCTTGTGTACTTGTTCACTGAAAGCAAGTTCTTGAACTTGCGAAACTTGAGTTGTCATTATTCCTTTATCAGTTTCTGCAACCACTCCGGTACGGGAGATTCCGGATAGGGTACCAGTGCAGCGGGCGTGGACGAGAGGCTGTTCATTCCACCATGAGGCACATCACGGTGGCAGTCCCAGCATGCCTTTCCGTCGCCGATGAGGGTCATCATGTAGTCTATCCTGCCGACATCCACAAACTCGTTGGTCAGTTGCGTATGGCAACGGATGCAATTATTCATAATGACCTGCGCACTGGCTTCCTCGGCTTGGATGGCCTGCGGTTCGCTTTTAGTGAGAAAGGCACCTACGTGCTTCATGCCGT
>NZ_JBCNZM010000258.1:0-559 GCF_040227615.1 Bacteroides sp. RTP31139st1_H2_RTP31139_211217
GGGACACTCCTCGGCCAAAGACCAGCAGCTGGAAGACCACTACTTCGGGGCCATCCCCAGCCGTGTGGCCGCTTTCATGAAGGAACTGGAAATCGAAGCGCTGAAACTCGGCATCCCCGTCAAGACCCGTCACAACGAAGTGGCTCCCAACCAGTTCGAGCTGGCTCCCGTCTTCGAGGAATGCAACCTGGCGGTAGACCACAACATGCTCATCATGGCCTTGATGCGTAAAGTGGCACGTAACCACGGTTTCCGCGTACTGCTGCACGAAAAGCCCTTCAAGGGTGTCAACGGTAGCGGCAAGCATAATAACTGGTCGCTGGGTACGGACACCGGTATCCTGCTCCACGCACCCGGCAAACTGCCCGAAGAGAACCTGCGTTTCATCACCTTCGTAGTGAATACGCTGATGGCCGTATACCGTCACAACGGATTGCTGAAAGCCTCCATCTCCAGTGCGACGAACGCCCACCGGCTGGGTGCCAACGAAGCGCCTCCGGCCATCATCTCTTCCTTCCTGGGCAAGCAGTTGAGCCAGGTGCTGGAACACATCGAAGAG
>NZ_JBCNZM010000258.1:569-4065 GCF_040227615.1 Bacteroides sp. RTP31139st1_H2_RTP31139_211217
CTTCACCGGCAACCGCTTCGAGTTCCGCGCCGTGGGTTCCGAGGCCAACTGCGCCAGTGCCATGATTGCGCTGAACTCCGCCCTTGCCGAGCAGTTAACGGAATTCAAGAAAGATGTGGACGAACTGATTGAAAAGGGTGAGCCGAAAATCTCCGCCATCCTCGAAGTCATCCGCCGGTACATCAAAGTCTGCAAACCTATCCACTTTGACGGCAACGGTTACAGCGATGAATGGAAAGCCGAAGCAGCCCGCCGCGGTCTGGACTGCGAGACAAGTGTTCCCGTCATTTTCGACAACTACCTGAAACCGGAGAGCATCCGGATGTTCGAGTCCATCGGTGTCATGACGAAAAAGGAACTGGAAGCCCGTAACGAGGTGAAATGGGAAATGTACACCAAGAAAATACAGATTGAAGCCCGCGTGCTCGGAGATTTGGCCATGAACCACATTATCCCCGTAGCTACACAGTATCAGTCGGATTTGATTGACAACGTCTACAAGATGAAAGACCTGTTCTCCGCAGAGAAGGCTGCAAAACTGTCTGCCAAGAATCTGGAACTCATCGAAGAGATTGCCGACCGTACCGCCTTCATCAAGGAGCATGTGGATGCCATGATCGAGGCGCGCAAAGTGGCCAACAGAATTGAGAGTGAACGTGAAAAAGCCATCGCCTACCACGACAACATCGTACCGATGATGGAGGAAATCCGTTACCACATCGACAAGCTGGAACTCATCGTCGACAATCAGATGTGGACGTTGCCCAAATATCGCGAGTTACTGTTTATAAGATGAAAAATGAAGGATGAAGGATGAATCCTTAATCCCTATCTCATTCTTTTGTTGGTTGTTTTAAGTTTGCAGGGGGGAGAGGTGCCGCGAGGCAGTTCTCTCTCTTTTTTCGTCCATGCCAACTGTTGGCGGTAAGCGGGAAATAACCTATCTTTGCCCGTCAGATAAAACAATCCTGTCATCATGAAGAATTTACGTAACTGCTATGCAGCGTTCCTGCTGTTTGCCTTGCTGTTCGTTGCGGCTGCTGCCCCGGCACAAACCGATCTGCAGCAAAAACTGGGTCGGATTTCCGCTATTACGGAAACCCGTCCGTTGGAGTCCACCCGGTTCTCCGAGAAGTATGTAACCTATTTTACCCAGCCGTTGGACCACCGTCGTCCCGAAAAGGGCAGTTTCCGCCAGCGCGTGATTGTCTCCCACGTCGGCTTCGACCGTCCCACGGTGATTGTAACCGAAGGCTATGGAGCCGCCTATGCCCTCAATCCCAAGTATCGCGAGGAACTTTCCGAGCTGCTCGATGCCAACATGATTTTTGTGGAATACCGTTATTTCCTGGAATCCACCCCTGAGCCCAAAGACTGGCAATACCTCACCGCCGAGAATTCTGCCGACGACCTGCACGCCGTCCGCAACGCCTTTAAAAGCATCTATCCCGGCAAATGGATTGCGACCGGCATCAGCAAGGGCGGACAGACTACCCTGCTCTACCGCACGTTCTATCCGGACGACGTGGATATTTCCGTGCCTTATGTAGCTCCGCTCTGCTACGGGGCGGAAGACGGACGCCACGAGCCTTTCCTCAGGAAAGTGTCTACTCCGGAGGACCGCAAACGGATTGAGGACTTCCAGTTGGAAGTGTTGAAACGGAAAGCCGCACTGCTCCCCCGCTTTGAGAAATATTGCAATGAAAAAGGACTCAAGTTCCGTGCGTCCGTTGAAGAGATATACGACTATTGCGTGCTGGAGTATTCTTTTGCCCTTTGGCAGTGGGGAACTCCCGTCAGCAGCATCCCTGCCACCACGGCCTCGGACGATGAGATATTTGCCCATCTGCTCGACATCAGTAATCCCGACTACTTCATTGCCGACAGTCCCACAGCCTCATTCTTCGTGCAGGCCGCCCGCGAACTGGGCTATTACGGCTACGATACGAAGCCTTTCAAGAAGTATCTTTCCATCCAATCGAGCAAGGATTACCTGCATCGTCTGATGCTTCCCGAAGAGCTGAAAGACATGCCCTTCGACAAGACCCTAAGCAAGAAAATCACGAAGTTCCTAAAAGAGAATGACCCGAAAATGATATTCATCTACGGACAGAACGACCCGTGGACGGCTGCCGGAGTGACCTGGCTGAAAGGGAAGAAGAACATCCATGTATTCGTAGAGCCCGGCGGAAGCCATCGGGCACGCATCGGCACACTGCCCGAAGAGGAAAAGAAGCAAGTGATGGAGCTGATAAATGAATGGTTGAAACAATAAAAACGGATGGTCCGTGTGGCATGAACAGACCATCCGTTTACTCCTGACAGACCATCTGTTCAACCTCAACAGATGGTCTGTTTTTTTATTCTATAATTTGTGCATCCTCAATATCGTCCACTGCCTTTACTGAAGCATCCGGTGTCTTCGGGCGGCGACGCGTAAACTTGAACCAGTTCAGCAGTTCCGAAGCCGCATAGACCAGACTGCTGATACCGATAATGATAAATGCCGTGGAGCGTACTCCCGTAGGATTGAACAGCGCAACCAAGCCGGCAAGCAGAATCAATACCGGAACCACATAAAAACCTCCCGGTACCGGCATCCAGCGACGGGCAGCGGAAAGCGAGGCAATCTGTTGCACTCCTCCCATCACCAGGATAAATCCCAATACAAATGTCAGCAAATCGGCAAAGAAACCGGGCATGATAATCAGCCACAAGCCAAACAGCAGGCTGCCCACCCCCTCGACAGGGAAACGGCTGCGCATCTCCGTGCTCTGTGCAAAGTAGCCTATGATGCTGACAAGCGAAGGCACCAGGAAAATGACACCTATCGTAATCACAAAGTAATCACCGGCCTGGTCGGGAAACATCACCAGCACCAAACCGATAACCAGCGCACATATCGCACGCAAAAATGAGTAACTTAATCCTTTCATGAGTCTATGTTTTTTTGCGAAGATACATCTTTATCCGAATAACTCCACACGAAAATCCCGAAAAATCAGTTTACATTCAGCCAGGCATTCATATCTTCGGCCACAAAGAGCCAGTATAATAACAATAGTACAGCAATAACTACGCCTATGGCAACTAAATGTTTTCTATTCATAGTTTGTTCCTTTCTTTTTTTGAATGAATATTCGTTTTTACTACACTTATAAGAACAATATTTCAAGAAAAATGTTCTTATCCAGAAAAAAAGTCATATTTATTTTGGCAGTTAAAACAAAGTGCTTATATTTGTCGCGAAAACGAAGACAGGCTGCACCTCAGCATAAAAAATGAACAAGTTCATTTTATTATACATTCGGTTTGCACTGTCTTTGCCCCTAATAAAACAAAAAAAGTCAATGAAAACAATGTTAGTAAATACATATTGGTGGTGGCACCCGTTACAACTCCGACAGTCGTAAGGGAGCAGCGCTCGTATGTATATATGTAATATATAGTAAAAAACAAAAAGAGCCCTGTCGCACCAAGCGACGGGGCTCTTTTC
>NZ_JBCNZM010000259.1:0-4062 GCF_040227615.1 Bacteroides sp. RTP31139st1_H2_RTP31139_211217
ATTCCCTGGTACAGTCTATCGCCGAGCGGGGTACGGAAATCATGCACTGTGCGACAATGCTATTTCTCGGAATGGTAGATGATGCCACTACATTTGCCGAATCACATGGTGGTGGAGGCGGAGGAAGTGACCTCAAATGGGGACGCGACGAGGACGAGGACAATCGAGCATGGGCACTCCGCTGTATGAGGATGGCGAGCCGCATGATGCGCTCGACTATCGGCAAGAAATCTAAACGGTAAATGGCATACGCCTTACACCTGATTAAAAGTATAACTAATGAAATCATTGGAATATGACGAAACAAATTATTTTCATCTTCGCTTTGCTCTGCACGTTGCAGGCACAAGCAAGTGTACAACCCGTACAGAAGGACACTGTACGACACACTATTCATTATGAAGTAGCGGAATTGCTTCAACCGATGCAGCCCGTCTATCTCAACGGGGTGCTACTTCCGGCATCCCGAACCGGCAACTGGTTTGTTAGCATATCCGGAGGTGCGACAGTTTTTCTTGGTACACCTCTCGGTTGTGAAGACCTTTTTGGACGAGTGAAACCTTCGTACAGCCTCGCTGTCGGCAAGTGGTTTACTCCTTTGGTCGGCGCAAGGGTAAATTATAGTGGCTTGCAGTTTAAGGATGCACAATTATCTACGCAGGATTACCATTATATCCATGCAGATCTCCTGTGGAATCTCCTTGGACGCAGATATGCCCGACAGGAACAGGTACGTTGGAGACTTGCACCCTTTATGGGTGTCGGTCTGCTACATAACGCCACCAACGGGAACAATCCCTTTGCGCTTTCTTACGGCATACAAACACAATACCGTATTTCCAAACGGGTTAGTGCTATGCTGGAACTCTCTAACACAACTACATTCCAGGATTTCGACGGGTATGGCTATCCAAACCGTCCGGGCGATCACATGCTTTCGCTGACTGCCGGATTCACCTTTCATCTCGGTAAGGTCGGCTGGAAGCGCGCGGTGGATACGGCACCCTACATCCATCGGAACGAACTGCTTGTCGATTATGGTAACTTCCTTTCGGAGGAGAACAGGCGTTATGTGGGACGTCACAATCAAGACAAGCGAACGCTCGTGGAATTAAAGAAAATTCTGGAAATCGAAGGACTACTCGATACATATAGCCATATCTTTGACAACGACGATATAACCGGATGCAGATATCCTATAAATAATTATAGCGGTTTGAACTCGCTTCGTGCAAGGTTGAAGCATAGCTATTGGGACGGGTCGTCACCTCTTGACACGACTATTCTTCAGACTGAGAATGGAAAGCCATCGTATAATTATACGGCTTCCCGAAATGTGCTGTCCGCCCATCAGGACACTCTCGCTATGGATTCCACGGTTCTTTCATACGCTGATGGAGAGTGCATCGGTGCACCCATCTATTTCTTCTTTGCTCTCAATACGACACATTTGACGGATACCTCACAGAGGCTTAATCTTGACGAACTGGCTCGTGTAGCTAAGAAATACAGTTTATCCGTGAGGGTAACTGGTGCTGCCGACAGTTCTACAGGAACATCAAGTATCAATGATTCTTTGAGTATATCGAGAGCAGGTTTTATTACCGCAGAACTGGAACAACGTGGAATACCAGCCAAGCGGATTATCAGAGTTAGCAAAGGTGGAATTGCCGACTATATGCCCGTGGAAGCCAACAGACATACGAAAGTGGAGTTGTTTTTTCCAAAAGCGAAATAGAAATTTCGCATAATTGATGTTTAACTTTGTCATAATCAATGAAGCCTCTCCGCTGTGAAGCGAAGAGGCTTTTTCGATATGGTACACGTGAAGTTCGCCATATTCCTACTGTCAGAACCAGAATGAAAGTTATTTCGATGCTTCAAGTGACTCTTTTCTGAACTGTTTGAGAAGTTTTTCAAGTTCAAGTGATACTTTGCGGGCACGAGTTCCGGCAGCTTTGTTGCCTTTCTCCATCTGGAGGTTGGCATCTTTTGAGAATTGATCGAACAATTCACAGATTTGTGTAAATGTTTTTTCCATTGTTATGTTCTTAATATTATATAATACGTTGGCAAAGATAGCAAAAATATTTTTTTAGGACTTATATTAGCTCTGTTATATATTTCGCCTATAACATGATACCCCTTTTTATGTTTTTCCATTCTGAGTATTCCCTTATCGCACCATCGGCAAATCTGGCCGAAGAGATTTTATATGCAAAGGTACAGTGTCCGGGCGATTGTCAAGCACCGCTATGCTAACGGTTCCTGGATATTTTACGGCAGCCTTCCTCAAATCAAAGATTGACTTTCAGTCCCCTTCTCATTGCAAGGTATAAAAGGACAAGCCTGCTTCTGCTCTGACATTCGAAGGGTGGGTATTCCGTTCCATTCCATTCACTGTTTACTTGTCTTATCCCCCTTATTCCACTGTTAATCCTGCATAAAAATCAATCCCCGGCAAGAAGCCGAAAGAGCTTCAAGCAAAGGGAAATAATAAATCAAAGAATATGGGAAAATACGATTTTATCAAGCTGGGTAATCTTCTTTATTGGCATGACCCAGATAGTGGTCTGTCTAATGGGGTTTACCAAGTGGCTTCTATTCCGGAAAACATTGAAGAGGATAGCGTTATTTTGATTGCATCTGATACTTCGGAAGCGGAGGTTTTTCCTTCAGAATTATCACCGATACATACCGGTAGAAGTCATAAAGAAGACTTTTTGCGTTGGAAAACAGAACGTGAAGCTGAAGGTATTGAGTTTTACGACCACCTTTCCAAAGTGATGGATACGGAAAACGACTTGAGTGTGGGAGATATGGTGGCGTTTACAAACGATTATGGAGTGATATTTGGACCTTGTGAGGTCTTAGCTTTTGGGAATCTCTGTAATAGTGGCAGATGTGTATATATTGACAGTGATTCTTATTGGTTTCCTAACCGTCCCGACCAACTCACCATCATAAGAGGTGCGGAATGACAACAACATATCCACCTGTAGCCAAAGCAGGTGGATAGCATTTCCTTGTATTGTATATTCAGCCTGATTACTCTTATAGCCATGCTCCACCGAACTCCCGTTACCGCTCTTATTCCTTTTTTACTCGTCGTACTCCATTTCTAACAGTATAACACATTTATTGGCCTGACATACGCCGTAGGTTTGTTTTCGTGTGCAAAGGTACGGTGGACAAACAGTGTCCAAGTACCGCTGTCACTACCTGAAAAGAAATTTGACGTAACCTTCCGTAATCACAGATTCCGGTATTCATAAAATTTCATTTCTGATTCCTTGTCCGTTGTTTTTGTATTCACCGTTTGAAACGCACATGAAAACACTCCTTTTGGACGAAGTCGGAAGGCTTCAAAAAAGGGAATAAAAGAAATTCTAATATAAAAAATTACGATTATGCCAAATTGGTGCAGTGCGTCATATGCTATAGAGGGTGACGCGGAAGAAGTAAAGAGCCTCTACAAGTTGATGAAAAGGTTACAAGAACAGAAAGAACCGTCTGTTCCTAACGGTTTCGGTAAAACATGGTTGGGATGCCTTGTGAATGCTTTGGGTGGCGATTATAACAAAATTCATTGCCGAGGTGACTGGAGTAACCTCGAAATGGAGGGTAATATCTTGAAATTCACAACGGAAACAGCTTGGTCTCCGTGTGATGAAACATTTGAACTTGTATGTGAGAAATTCCCAACACTATGTTATTTCTATCAATCGGAAGAGCCAAGTCTGGCTGAGTATTGGACAAATGACCAAGAGGGCAAATACTTTCCCGACCAGTACATTGCAGACCTATGTACTCCAGACGGCAAACGGTACAAGGAATATTTTGTCAACCAGACAGAAATATTCAAGTGGTTTGAGGAGATAAGCGGTCAGTCTGTCGAATCAATAACAGAAATTCTTGCTATTGCCGAACAATGGAAAGATGAAAATGACAAATCTTTCTGTAACATCTATGAATATGCCGCAGGCTAAGACTAATCCGATGCAGAAAACGAAATGACGGTATGCTGACAGCGTTCAGCGAACTATCATTATCCGATAAGCC
>NZ_JBCNZM010000260.1:0-4060 GCF_040227615.1 Bacteroides sp. RTP31139st1_H2_RTP31139_211217
TTATACTGTCGATTTCGAAGACCACGAACGTCTCGTCGAACAGCGAGCTGTCCATGTTTTCGTTCAGCGTTTTTTCGTGGTTGCCGCCCAAATAAAAGTCCTTCATCATATAGCGGTATGTCGAGAGGTCGATGCCCGTGATACGGTTCTCCTCACAGATATCCGGGATGCGCTGCACGGAATATTCATAGAAAGAGTTGAATGACAGTTCCTCCACTTTCAGTTCCTTGCGCCGACCCTCTATCTCGTCAATGATACCCTCGATGCGGGCCGCACGTTCCCGTTCGCTTTCGTGCCGCTTCTCACTGCTGTTGCGGTCATCAATAACGAGGCTCTTACGCAAGTCCTCACGCTGTTGGGGTGTGAAGCTCTCGAAACCGTTGAAGTAGGCGTCGTAATATTCCGTGATGACGTGCTCTATCAGACGGTCTTCCGTCTTTGTGACCGTTCCCTGCGTACCTTTCCAGATAAGCAAGACGAGGTTTTTCAGGAATCCCGTTTTTTCTACGTTCATCTCTTCCCGATTGATGCGGAACGGATTCATCGTGATGGGCCGTTCCTCGGTATAGCTAATATACTTGCCGCCGAAATACTCGCATAGCCCCTCGTATGAGTTACCCGTATCGACCATTACCACGTCCGTCCCCTGTTCATGCAACTGGCGCACGACGGAATTCATGTGGAAACTCTTTCCGCTGCCCGAAGGCCCCAGGCAGAAAAAATTCGAGTTGTCGGTCAGCTTGTTCTTTCCCTCTTTTCCCGTGATGTCGATAGCTACCGGAACACCTTGACGGTCAGTGTAATAAACTTTTAGCGGTGTTTCCTCACTATGCTGCACCCGTTCCTTGTACATCAGGCATACCGCAGCGTCGGAGAGGGTCAGAAAACGGTCATATTCCTCGTTCAGGCTGTAACAGTTGCCCGGAAACGAACTGACGAACAGTTCCAGTTGGTTGTATGCACGCTTACTGATGTGTATGCCCATGCGCCCAAAAGCGTTTTCCAAGTGATTCGTGCATTTTTGCAGGTCGGTGTCCGCAGGCACGCCCACCACCATGTTGAAGTGCGTGTACACGAGCAGTTTGCTTTCACGGGCTATTACGTCCTGTACCTGTTTGATGTCCTCTACGGCCATTTGGTTACTCGGATTGGGGATGCTTGCGTGCCGGTTCTTCTTTTTGTCGAGTAATGCCAGTTCCCGCTTCTGGCTGGGCAGGAAAATAATTTGGTTGTACACCACCGTTTCTGCGTTCGGAATATTATCCACCACCGAGACAAGATCCACTGGCATCTCGGTATTATTCACCTCGATATTGGTATAGGGACGTATCAGCGAGGGGAGCGCGGCGCAGTCCACGTCCACGAGGCTGTACACCTTACAGCGTTTGTCACCCATAGATACCGTTTCGTCGTCAGCCTTGACATTCGTCATCGAGACCATACGGTCTTTGAAGTTCATCGCAAAGTAACGGTCCACATATTCGCTTGCCTCGGCTTTGTTCAGGAATTTCACTTGTACACCGCTGTCGCGTAGTAGGTCTCGAACCTTATAAATTTTCACGAGGAAATCGCGCCATTTCTTGCTATCGTAAGAGAAAAGACGGCTCTTCTTGGCTTCCTGTGTGATAGTCAGATAGCAAAGGCTGTCCGTGTACGGACGCCCATTAAAATAACGGAAGTACGATGCCGAGAGAAATTCTTGATTATGCTCCGGCTCGTTCGCGAACTGTTTCCTTACGAAGATGTCTTGTTTGTGCAAGGCATACCCTTCGCCCAGCGTCTGCGCAAGGGCAGAGAATAGATGCGTGAAGTCGTAATAGCTGTCAATGTCCGCTGAATACTTCTGTACCGGATTTTCGATTTTCAAGACGGCGGAATATTCGCCCGTCTTGGTGTACAGCACACCCACACCGTCTGTATCTTCCACAGAGAAATAGATATTCTGAAAGATATGCTTGCGCTTGCCGCCCGTACCGAACGTATAGACTGACAAGGCCATACCCGTACATAGGGCGATGAAAAATAAAATGATATATAGGGTCATTCCGATATTCGTTCATTAAATAGGGGCAGGTCTGCCTCGGCTGGAGACGGACCCGCCCGCGTTCAACAATCAATCAGCCACACACATTGCCGTGATGGTTTTTCTTATAGTCATACTTTATGCGAATAGGCATACACATACACTCCACGTTTTACATTTTTACTGTGCAGCCCCTTTCGCTGTTTGAGGATGATAAGCACGATTCCCGCAGATAAGACAGTTGCCAATACGACCAGTCCGGCCACAAAGCCCATAAGACAGTAGGCGGCGATGAAGCCCACAATGGCCCCACCAGCCACGCCTGCCGCCCAATAGATGTAGCGACCTTGTAATCCCATCAGTTCCAAAGGCCGTTGCAGTCCTTTGAACAGCGGGTAATCCGGATAACGTCCGTTATTAGTCATTCCTCCAGGCTGTTTATGCGTTAATTCCGAAGAATAGAGGTAATGCTTGGGCTGCCGCAATCAGGAAAAGGCACGCCCCAACCACCATCATAATCTTCTTCTTGACATCCTGTTCCTCGTTGTTCATGGCGATATACACCGAAATGGCTCCGATGATGGCCACAACACCAGCAATGGCATAGCAGAGTTTGACCATCACAGGAACGTATTTCACGATTTCCTCGGCTACGGTTGATAGAGCTGTCGTACCGGCTGAGTAATCGCCTGCCGTACTTTGAGCCATAGCAGGTATGCCTCCTAACAGGGCAATGATTAACATTTTTACTTTGGTGGAAACTTGCATGATGGTTTTCTTTGCCTTTCGGCACATTCTTTTGAATTTCTGAAACATATTTATTACATTTTTTGTGGTACTTCTATTTTTGAATTGGTTTTACACTCCTGTCAGCCACCTATATGCGGTAGCCGAAGAAAGCGGGGAACACGATTGAAGCTCCAATGATGAAGAGGCACGCACCGACAAGTGATACGATAGACTTCACCACACCGTCCTCGCCTGTGTTCATTTTGATATAGATTTGGAGCGCGGCAACGACTACGAAAACCGAGGCGACAGCGTAGCAGATGTACAGCACGTACAGCATCATCGTCACCACGAAGTCGTGCATCGTTGCAAGTGCGTCTGCACCCCAACTGTAGTTTACGCTGCCGCTTTTGGCGAATACCGCATAAGGGACAAAGCACAGTGCACATAATATTTTTTTTGCTTTCGACATTTTACAATCGGTCTTTGAGAGGTTTCCATACCAGTTCCGGACGGTTGTCCGTCTTTCCTTTGGCAAGCATCGCTTTGTACAGTTCGTCTGCCGTGTATGCGTCCGACAGGTAGGTCTCGGTTTCTTCCATCTGTTCCTCCGCTTGGGCTTTCAGCCGTTTCAGCTTCTCCGCCACGGCTATCTCGCCATTATTCTCTGCGGTTTCCGTCTCCTGTGGTGTAGGTGAAGCGGTAGGGGCAACATCTGTTTCATACTTCTCATTACCCACATTGAATCCCGTATCGCTCTCCGTCACGGACACACTCTGTTCATCTTCCGGCGCACCGAGGTCAAATACCTCTTCTTCCGGCTTACCATTTCCTTTTTTTCCATAAAGGTCCTGCACGATGATAACCGCATAATAGACGAGATAGGCAACTGTCAGGACAATGGTGAAAATAAAATATGATTTCATATCTTTTTATGTAATATGATTTATTATATTTGATTGTGGCTGCAAAATAAGAATGGATAAGTTTAAAGATAAAATTATTGGCTACAAAACATATTATTTTAATATGATATTTTCTCAAAATACAAAAATCATATTACAAAATCATATTCAAATACGATTTTACATAAGAAAGCAGGAAAAGTTGGGGTATAAAAAAAGCCCTCCGTGAAGGAGAGCTTAGGGAGTGGGTTGTTCATTGTTTCTTCCCGCGTAGGTAGTCGTTTAGGTCTTTGTAACCGGCATAACGGTTGGACTCGTTATAGACGCGTCCATCATACATCCCGGCTATGGTTTCCACTGTCTTTTGTCCGGCAAGGTCATTGTCAAGGTAACAGTGGATATA
>NZ_JBCNZM010000261.1:0-4015 GCF_040227615.1 Bacteroides sp. RTP31139st1_H2_RTP31139_211217
GCATCCACCTCACCTGCAAACCCCGCTTCGACCAGAATGGCCGATTCTATACCGACAATGGGAAAAGCGGTGCGGCATTGTGTCCACCGCCTGAAATCCTCCTTTACACGAGGATGCACAATACAGTTGATTTCTTTGGCATGCTCCGGACTACCGAAAAGATAAGACGCCAACAAAGGCTTGTTCAGCGTGCCACCGGCATACACTTCCGCACCAAGCAAAGCTGACAATTCCTCGCGGATCAATGAATCGGATGCCATCAGCCTTTTCGTTTCCAAGTCCGAGATATAGACGGGAACACCCAGCACTTCCAACAGCCGGGATACCATACTCTTTCCGCTACCGATACCACCGGTTATACCTATCTTAATCGCCATAATCAGGAGAAACTTGCTCTATCAGAAAATCCACTTGTGCCGGATTGAAGCGTACCTGGCTCACCCCTTTCGGCAGATTCTTAATCTTTACCGTATACTTGTCGGAACCCAGACGGAGCAGTTCCTCATAGGACACGTAAATATGAAAATCATCAGCGTTAATCTGCCTGAAATGACTCAGACCAACCTGAAACGTGACCTGCACCTTGGAAGGGAAAGCGCGCAGCACCTTGTCGGCAGGAAAGTTAACGCCACGCAACGGCACCTCCACTGTCTTTTCCGTATAAATATCCACCGGAAGCATCATCTCAATGGAAGAAGGCACAAACTTCACACCTTTCTGGATACGCAGGGGGACTTGCTGCCTCAAGGTATCCGATATATCTTCCAGCTTCACCGGTTGCGTATAGGCAACAGCAATCGTATCCAGCACGCCTTGCGGCGCATACACCAATACGGAATCGGGACTGAATATCGTATCCGAAAGATAATACTCACGTCCGGCACTCAGCGTGCCGCGCAGCTTCACCGGCACCAGTTTGGAGGCTCCCGTCGAATAGATGTACTCCAATGTATCCGGCTTCATGGAAAGCAGGCGGGTAGAGGCATTCAGCTGGTTCAGCACTTTCTTTTCAAACTGCGAGGGATATATCCTTACTTGATTATCCACGCCCTTATAATCGGCATAATCGAGAATAACGGGATAAAAGCTCTTTCCCAACATATAGTTGAGCAGTACCGTTCCCTTATCCTTTACCTTGATACGGAGTTCTGAAGCAGGTTCAGAGGTAATCACCACATTATTGGGCACTCCCTTCAGCCGCACCGGTATAGAAAAGTCCGCCTCATAGTCGTTGTTCAAGGTCTGCAAGAGCCAGAAGCCACCGGCTACAAAGAAAAAAAACAAAAAAATGAAGAACTCCCTGCTTTTATCGCTAAGCAGAAAGTCCTTCACTTCTCTTGATATCTTCAGATATGTACGTTGTATGTTCCTACGTTCAAACATAGGCTCACATTTCTATTATTTAGATGCCTGACTGCTGTTCGCATCAGCAGCTGCAGCAAAAATAGAATTCTTGTCTATACGAATCTTAACGTTAGAAGCGATTTCAAGCACCACATCATTGTCGTTGATTTCCTTGATAACACCATGGATACCACCAGCTGTGATTACTTTCTGATTCACTTGAAGCGATTTACGGAAGTTTGCTATTTCCTTTTGCTTCTTGTTTTGAGGACGAATCATAAAGAAATACATAATAACGAACATGGCTATCAGCATAATCCACATCATGCTACCACCACCGGCAGGGCCTGCAGCGGGAGCCTGCAGGAAGAATACAGTCATTAAGTTCATAAATACTCAGTTTTGGTTTCTATTATTAAACAAAGGTATTAGTTTTTCGTTAACTTACCTTCTTTTTTTAATTGATCCAATGTACCGTTCACGAAGCTGCCACTTTTGGCCGTGCTGTAAACTTTGGCAATATCGACATATTCGTTCAACGAAACACTCACCGGAATGTTCGGGAAACTTAATATTTCGGCCAAGGCACACTGCATGATTACAACGTCCATAAAGGCTACACGGTCCAAGTCCCAATTGCGCGTGTTCTCGCTGATGAGGTGACGGTAATAGTCACAGTTCAAGATGGCACGGCGGAACAAACGGCGTGCAAATTCCTGGTCTTCCTCATCCTTGAACTCTGGTAGAAGTTCCTGATTGGCACCATTCTTCTCTTCAAAGCGCTTGATGGTTTTCAGTACGAAAGTATCCACAATCTCCTTGTCGTCATTCCAGTAGAGGCTCTGGTCTTCGAGCACATTGTCCAAGGCTTCGTTGTTGAAGACAAAAGTCTTATACAGCTTTCTCCACAATTCACGGTCGTATTCGTAAGAATTGTCCGAAGAAGCCATATATTCCTTATATATATCTGATTCCACAATTTTCTCATACAATCCCTTGACAAAGTCTTCATCATTGGCCCACGTGCGCTTTTGGTTGGCAATGAATTCCGTCAATTGTTTGTTCACTTCCAACTGGGCTATGAACTTGTTTTCCACAAATTTCATGTTGGGATACAGCTCCTCGGCAGTGGGAGCCAGCTTAGCTTTTGCCGCATCAATACGTTTTTGTGCGTAGTTCGTCAAAGCTATCATCAGCATCAGCAGGTAGTTGTAGAGGTCGTATGCCTTTGAAAGGCTAAAGAACAATTCTTTCTCCGCTGAGTCTAAATTTTTACTGCCATTCTGATAATAAGCATATACAATCTGTATAATCTTAAGACGAATAAGAACTCTGTTGATCATAATTCTAAAGTAAATACTAGTGTTTTAACAAGGCGCAAAAGTAGGCATTTTTAATGAGTTTACATAAATAAATCACATTTTTTAATGCAGATATTGATTATCCGGTCTTTTTCTTTTGACAGTTTAAAAAAAATCGTCAATTTTGAGCCCGATAAAGAGCTAAAAGCTACGAGATACAAGTTTTAAGGTGATAATATCAAAATTGAGACCTATTATAATATGGAAGACTTTAAGAAGAAAAACGCAGCGGACATGAACGACAAGGAGATTGTATTCTCCCAATCCATCAAAGCAGGTAAGCGCATCTACTATTTAGACGTCAAGAAAAACAGAAAAGACGAAATGTTTCTCGCCATCACGGAAAGCAAGAAGATTGTGATGGGCGAAGGAGACGACTCGCAGGTAAGTTTCGAAAAGCACAAAATCTTTCTATACAAAGAGGATTTTGAAAAGTTCATGAACGGACTCCAGCAAGCCATCGGCTTCATCCAGGAGCAGCAGGGTTGCTATACAAGACATACCGCTGACGAAGAGGCTGAAAGTCCCGAAACGGGAAAAGAAGAACTGTCGAAAGAGGAAAAAGCGTCTTCATTGGAAGGAGAAATCAAGATAGACATTGAATTTTAAGTTATAACCTTTTGATAATTCAAAAAGAAGCTGTACTTTTGCACCGCTTTTTTGCAACATCGTGTGGCAAGCCACATCGTGTGATGGTGAATTAAGCAAAAAATTTACTTAATTTAGAGTAACACAAAATTTTTTAAAATGAAATCAATTGAAGTAAAAGGAACTGCAAGAACTATTGCAGAACGTTCTTCGGAACAAGCAAGAGCTTTGAAAGCTATTCGTAAAAACAACGGTGTACCTTGCGTACTTTATGGTGCAGGTGAAAATGTTCACTTCACTGTACCTGCAGAGGGTCTGCGTAACTTGGTTTACACTCCGCACATCTACGTAGTTGACTTGGTGATTGATGGCAAGAAAGTAAACGCTATCATGAAAGATATCCAATTCCACCCCGTAAAGGATACTATCCTGCACGTTGACTTCTATCAAATTGACGAGGCTAAGCCTATCGTTATGGAAGTTCCGGTACAGATGGAAGGTTTGGCAGAAGGTGTTAAGGCCGGTGGTAAGCTGGTACTCCAGATGCGTAAGCTGAAAGTAAGAGCTTTGTATAACGTAATTCCTGAAAGACTGATTATCAACGTTGCCCACTTGGGACTTGGTAAGACTGTTAAAGTTGGCGAATTGCAATACGAAGGATTGGAATTGCTGAATGCCAAAGAAGCTGTTGTATGCGCCGTTAAGCTGACTCGTGCTGCAAG
>NZ_JBCNZM010000262.1:0-3988 GCF_040227615.1 Bacteroides sp. RTP31139st1_H2_RTP31139_211217
TAGCGTTCATCCTGAGCCAGGATCAAACTCTTCATTGTAAAAGTATCTTGACTGCGCAAATTAAAAATTAAAGTGCGGCAGCTTAATTATCTGTTCAGGACGCTCGAATTCAAAAAGTTTATCTTTACCTAATCTATATAGAATAAGTATTGACGGTTCTTTTGTTTTACCCAGGTACGACGCGCCTTAATCATTAGTTTCCAATTATTAATTTGCGAAGCACCTGCTCTTGTACTACTTGTATTGTTTATGTAAATCTGTTCAAAGATCGCTTGTTTCACGATTGCTGTTCTTTTCAGAAAGCGGATGCAAAGGTAAGAACTTTAAAGCATATCCTCCAAATATTTTCGGAAGTTTTTTTTTATTTTTTCTTTTTTCTGTATTTTCAAATCCTTTAAACAAGGATAAGAAAAGCAAAACAAGAAAAGTTCTTTTTCTTTGCGAGTCGGACTGCAAAGATAAGGAGAATTATTAATAAGTTCCAAATGTTTTTCGAAAAATATTTTTATCTCTTTTTATTTCTCTGTGTCACCTTCCACACTTCTGTTTCAGTATTTCAATCTTACCACTTTCCTTCTCTTGGAAAGCGGGTGCAAAGGTATAGGATTTAACAATACAAGCCAAACATATCTATCATTTTTTTTAATAAAAATGAAACTTTTTTGTAACTTACTGATTCATAAATGCATTTCGCATGAACAATTTTGAAGAAAGGAAAAAGAGAGAAAATAACTATACATTATATATATACGTGCGCGCGAAGAGCATGAAGAAAGAGAATAAAAACATTTTATAAGCATGCCGGATTGGGTGGTGGCGGTTCTGTCAGTATAGTCGCCGCATCAAAGCAGGGACATTGTTTCACCCACTCTTCCGGCTCTATCTCCCCGTTATGGTTCAGGTCGGGGCTCAGGTCGCGGTGACCGCAAAGCCGGGAACCGGGATAATCCTTCAGCAGCAGCAACACAAGCACACGCAGGGAGTGCTTTTGAAAAAGGGTGCGTGTATCGGCAGGGCGACCGCACTCGTCAAGACCGCCTTCGTAGCAGACACCGATGCTACCTGCATTCCAACCCCGGACATGGGCACCAGGCAGGGACAAGGGACGCAGGGACTTGATGTCACCGTTCTTGCGGATATAAAAATGATAACCTGCGCCGGAGAAGCCCCGGCGCAGGTGGTCTGTCGTCAAGTCGTGCTCCGTATAGCAGCGGTCGCAGCGGGTGGCGGAACAATGGACGACGATAAGATTGATGAATCTCATGAGAATTAAAAATTAGAAATTAAAAATTAAAAGTGAAGGAAACCCGCTACACTGTCATGGCATGGGCGCTCAGGGCACCAATAAGCGCGGAGGCTACAGCGATTATCACTTTCAGAATCTTATCCCAAACAGATGATTTTGTACTCATAAAATTAAGGATTAATAGTTAAGAATTAATGGTTAAGGATTAGTGATTAAGGATTAAGGGCTAATGATTAATGGTTAATCATTAGGGATTGATTAGCGATAAGCGATTTGCTTGTGTTCATTAACCATTAATCACTAACCCTTAATCATTCCTTCTTTATCCCAGCGGATTTTCGCCCTGGTCGCCGTCGTCGCCGGAGCCGCCTCCGGAACCACCGCCTTGATTGCCGCCGCCGGAGCCGCCCTCCTCGGGCTTGTCGAGCACAAAGCCCACATTCGCCGGGCTGCGGGTCACGGCGGTACTGCCGTTCACCAGCTTCAGCTCCTTGTCGGGGATAAAGCGGATATTCACCTTCGAGATATTGCGCACCGTACATTTGTCCGAGGCCTCCATGCCGGGACAGCGGAACGTCATGTGGAAAGTGCCCAGCTGGTTCAGCTTCACCTTGTCGCCATTGGCAAGGTTGCCTTGAATCTCCTCCACCAGGGCTTCGATGACGTGCTTCACGTCGCCCTTCGTCATGGCACAGTTTTTCTGAATGGAGGCGGCAAGGACATCGATGTCCACGGTGCCGCAGGTCTTGGGTTTCTGACGGAGATAGTACAACATGGGCGAAGCCGGGTTGCTCACGATTTTACGGCGCTGGAAGCGCTCTACAATTACATCCATAAATTTAAAAAGTTAAGGTTTAAGTTAAGAAAAATGAGTTATAAGAGAGAAGTGGGTAAGGGAAGGGATAGGGCGCCCGAATCAATGATTATTCCTTTTCTTAAGCACATTACAAAGATACAACATTAAGAAGCGGAAGTCAAGTGTTTTGCCATTTTTTTTACTACAAAAAACACGGAGACACAGAGTTTTTCAAGCAATAAGAAAAATCTCCGTGTCTTTGTGTCTCTGTATTCTATAAATTTCCATCCATCACTTTGCATTCCTCGTCAGCCACTCCAATGGTGGTATGTAGTCCACCAGTTTTGTCATGCTTTGGTTATGATGGAAATAGACTTCACCGGTTTTGCCATTACGGTGCTTGGCTATGATGACGATACCCAGGCCATCGGTGGGATAAGTACTCTTCTTATCGACGGTCTTGCCGTAGAGGGCAGGGCGGCAAAGCAGCATTACCATATCCGCATCCTGCTCTATGGCGCCGCTCTCGCGCAGGTTGCTCAGGGTGGGGCGATGGTCTATGCTACCGTCGCTCGCCCGGTTCAGCTGACTCAGCAGCAGTACGGGGATATCCAGCTCCTTGGCCAGCAGCTTTGCCTTGCGGCTTGCCTGCGCCACTTCCTGCTCGCGGTTGCGGTTTTTCTGGTCACTCCTCATGTCACATAGTTGCAGATAGTCCACAATCACCATGTCACAGCGATTCTTGCTCTTCAGCAGGCGGGCGGAAGAACGCACGCGGTCCATGCTCGTCATCGGATGGTCGTCTATCAGTATGGGCAACCGCGACAACTCGGCAGACGCCTCATGCACCTGCCTCACCTCGCCGGGTGTGAGCTGACCGCTACGCAGGTGTTGCGGGTCTACCCCCTCCGTAGCTGCAAGCAGCCAGCGGTCTCCCAGGCGCTCGCCTTGCATTTCGAGGCTGAAGACCACCACATGACGCCCCGCCATGGCAGCGGCACGGGCTAGGTGGAGGGCAAAGGCCGTCTTCCCCACCGACGGACGGGCAGCAAGGATGTTCAAGTCGCCGCGCTGCCAGCCCGCCGTAACGTGGTCCAGAGCGTCAAAACCCGTAGGGATACCCGTAATGCCGTTGCATCCGTGCTCCATACGCTGCTCCACCTCGGCCAGCGTGTCGTCCATCAGCCGGTCTATGGAGCGAAGGTGGTCGGCTACGCCGCTCTCGTCCTCCAGCCCCTCCAGCAGTCGATGGGCTTCCACCAGGATGTCGTCAATATCCATCGACTCGTCGGCACTGAACGCCAGCAGTTGCTGGAATCCCGTACGCATGATACGCCGCGTGTGCAATTGCCTAAGGATGAGCGCATGATACTCCAGATGAGCACTGGAGCTGACCTTCGAGCTGATGCGTAACAGTTCGTAAGGCCCGCCCACGGCATCGAGTTTGCCACGGGCTGCCAGTTCGTTCTTCAGCGTGATGGTATCTATGGACTTCACGCTGCGATACATCGATTGCAGGGCGGCAAAAATTTCCAGATTCTTCTCCTCGTAGAACATCTCGGGACGAAGTTTGTCCGCCACCAGAGGCATGGCAGCGCGCTCTATCATGCAGGCACCGATGACAGCTTCTTCGAGGTCACTGTCGTGGGAAAAAGTAGTTTCAGTCATCATATTCATTTTCAAAAGATTTGTCCGCCAGATAGGTGGCGGCTTGTTTACAATATTTTTGGTTGTTCAGATGGTCGTAATATTCGTCGATGTTGTCCAGTGCCCGCTGTTTCTCGCCTGCCGTCAATTTTTTCCATTCGCGACGGGCCCGGCCGATGTTTACTTTGGGATGCTCGGTGATGTCATGAAACTTTTCCCAGAAGATGCAGAAGTCCTCTCCCACCCCAGCCACCGGCGCTGCCTTCTTCTTCCGCGGGGCTGCTTTAGGACGGGCATTG
>NZ_JBCNZM010000263.1:0-3930 GCF_040227615.1 Bacteroides sp. RTP31139st1_H2_RTP31139_211217
CCTCCATGCTGCGTTTCAGCGTGTCGGGGTTGTTGGTGAAGCGTACGCCGTGCTGCTCGATGACATTGCTGGCTCCGCTCACGGAAGTGGCTCCGTAGTTGCCGTGCTTGGCAACCTTGTAGCCGGCTCCCGCCACCACGAAGCAAGCGCAGGTGGAGAGGTTGAAGGTGTTCTTTCCGTCGCCGCCCGTACCTACAATGTCGATGGGGCGATAGGGGGCGAAGTCGATGGGAAGGCGTGTCTCCATCAGTGCTTCGCGGAAACCGATAAGCTCGTCCACAGTGATGCTCCGCATCTGGAAGGCAGTGAGCAAGGCTGCTATCTGCGCCTCAGGATACATTTCCTTGGTGATGTTGAGGAGGATTTGTTTGGTTTCCTCCGACGTAAGCTCTTCGTGGTTAAAGAGACGGGTGAGTATTGCTTTCATCTTTTTATTTACGATTTGACGATTTACGATTTGACGATTGAATTTACTCTTTTTCTGAAGTGCCTCATTTGAAAAGCCAGTTTTTTACGATTGTTTTTCCGTCGGGTGTCAGTACCGATTCAGGATGGAACTGGATGCCGTGTATGTCATACTCCCGATGTTTCAGCGCCATGATTTGTCCTTCGGGGCTGATGGCGGTAATGGCCAGCGCTTCGGGAAAGTCCTCCGTATCGACCACCCAGGAGTGGTATCGTCCGACGGGAATCCTATCGGGTAAACCGCAGAAGATATAGTCTTCTTCGAGAGAAATACCTTCATAATCCTTCCCCCCTAATCCTTCATCCCTAATCCTTAATCCTTCCCCCTTCATTCTTATCTCCGTCTGTACCCCATGGAACACCTCTTCCAGATTGACCAGCTTTCCGCCGAACACTTGTCCGATGGCTTGTTCGCCCAGACAGACACCGAGTATGGGTTTCCGTCCGGCATAGGTGCGGATGACATCCAGCAACAGTCCGGCTTCCTCGGGGACACCGGGGCCGGGTGAGAGGATGATTTTATCGTATGGCTCCAATTCTTCGAGCCGGAATTTATCGTTGCGCAGCACATCCACTTCTGCGCCAAGCTCTTTCACCAGATGGGCAAGGTTGTAGGTGAAGGAGTCGTAATTGTCTATGATAACTGTTTTCATCTATTTATTTACTATTTACAATGTACAATGTACCATTTAGCTGCGCAATGTACGCCGCATGGCAAATTGTACTTTGTACATTATACATGGTACATGAACTCACATTTTCTCTGCCATCTCAATCGCTTTTTTCAGTGCGCCGAGCTTGTTGTTCACTTCTTGCAGTTCGTACTCGTCGTTGCTCTTGGCTACGATGCCGCCGCCTGCCTGGAACCAGAGGACACCGTTGCGGCTGACAAAAGTACGAATCGTAATCGCCTGGTTCAGCGAGCCGTTCAGTCCGATGAAACCGATGCAGCCGCCGTAGGCTCCACGGTTGTGCGGTTCCAGCTGGCTGATGAGTTGCATGGCGCGTACCTTGGGGGCACCGCTCAGGGTACCGGCAGGGAAGGTGTCGATGAAGGCCTTGACGGGGTCGGCCTCTTCGCGGAGCGTTCCGCTGACACGGCTGACGAGGTGGATGACATGGCTGTAATACTGCATCTCCTTATAGAAGTCCACCTTTACATCGTGGCAGTTGCGGGAGAGGTCGTTGCGGGCAAGGTCCACAAGCATCACGTGTTCGGCGTTCTCTTTGGGGTCGTCGTGCAGGTACCGGGCATTGAGGGCGTCCTGCTCTGCATCGCCGGTGCGCTTCGTGGTTCCGGCAATGGGGTCGATATAGGCATGGCGGCCTTCGATGCGGCAATGGGTTTCGGGAGACGAGCCGAAAATGCGGAAGCCCCCGAAGTCGAAATAGAACAGATAGGGAGAAGGGTTGATGCTGCGCAGGGCACGGTAGAGCTTGAAGTCATCGCCCGTGAAACGCTGCTCGAACCGGCGGGAGAGGACTATCTGGAAAACGTCGCCGCGCAGACAGTGGGCGATGCCCCGGCGGATATTCGCCGTGTGCTCCTCGTCCGTAAGCGGGGAGGTGGTGGGGCCGATGGCGCGGAAATCGTAGGCGGTGTAGTTGCGGTTATGGATGGCCTTCTGTACCTGGTCCAGTCCGCTGGTCTCGCCGGGCGCCAGCATCTCGAGGAGCAGCATCTCATTCTTGAAGTCGTTGAAGACGATGAGGTACTTATATAATATGTACAGCATGTCCGGCGCATCGTTGGTAGCTTCGCGGCTGTCCTTCACGGGGATATTCTCGAAGTAGCGGACAGCATTGAAGGAGGTGTATCCGTAGAGTCCGCAGTAATTGCTGTATTCGCCCTCCACGCGGAAGCGGCAGAGGAAATCGTTCAGTGCGTTTTCCACCCGGTATTTTTCGGTTATGGGATGCTCTTCGCGGCTGTCGTCCGGCAGACGGAAGATAGCCGTGCCGTGGTCTATGCTGACACTTGCCAGCGGACACAGAGCGATGAACGAGCGGTTGTTCTCACTGCCATGATAGTCGGAACTCTCCATAAGTGCGCTCTGCGGAAAGATGTCGCGCACCTTCAGATACGTGCTCACCGGCGTATGCAAGTCACCGAGCATGGTGCGGCTGATTGTTTTATAATCATATTGTTTCATTGTATCTTGTATTTTATTTCATTGCATCTCGTATTTTCAAATAGCTCATCACTTATCACTTATAACTCATCACTCAAATACGTCTCTATATCCTTATCCCCCCGTCCCGACACCGTCAGCACCACCACGTCCGTCGGCTTGAACCTCATCTTCTCCAGCGCACCCAGTGCGTGGGCACTTTCCAATGCGGGGATGATGCCCTCGAGCCGGGTCAGTTCGTAGGCGGCGCGGATGGCTTCGTCGTCGTTGACGGCGAGGACGATGGCACGCTTCTGCTTGGCAAGGTTGGCGTGCATGGGGCCGATGCCCGGATAGTCCAGTCCGGCAGAGATGGAATAGGGCTCTTCTATCTGTCCGTCCTCGTTCTGGATGACGTAGGTGCGCGAGCCGTGGATGATGCCCATCTTGCCGAGGGCGATGGTGGCGGCTGTCATTCCCGTTTCAATGCCTTTTCCTCCGGCTTCGGCGAGGACGATTTGCACGTGCGGGTCGTTGACGTAGTGATAGATGGTGCCGGCTGCATTGCTTCCTCCGCCTACGCAGGCGATGAGGTAGTCGGGGCATTCGCGTCCCTCGTGTTCAAGGAGCTGCTTCCTTATTTCTTCGCTGATGACGGACTGCAGGCGTGCCACCATGTCGGGGTACGGATGCGGGCCGACGGTGGAACCTATCACGTAGTAGGTGTCCGAGGGATGACAGCACCAGTCGCGGATGGCTTCGTTGGTGGCGTCCTTCAACGTCATATTGCCAATGGTGACGGGAACGACGGTGGCGCCGAGCATCTTCATCTTCTCCACATTGACGCGCTGGCGCTCTACGTCGGTCTTACCCATGTAGACGATGCATTCCATGTTCATCAAGGCGCAGACGGTGGCTGTGGCCACCCCGTGCTGCCCGGCTCCGGTTTCGGCGATGATGCGGCGCTTGCCCATGCGGCGTGCCAGCAATACCTGCCCGATGCTGTTGTTGATTTTGTGGGCACCGGTGTGGTTCAGGTCTTCACGCTTGAGGTAAATCCGGCAACCGTACTTCTCGGACAAGCGGTGTGCCAAGTAGAGTGGGGAAGGGCGTCCCACGTAGTCGCGCAGCAACTGGTCGTATTCACGCTTGAAGTCCTCACTTTGCAGCACTTTGAGGTAGGTGTTCTGCAACTCTTCTACACATTTGTGGAGGATTTCGGGAACGTATGCCCCGCCGAACTCTCCGTAATAACCTTCTTTGTCAACTAAGAAATTCATCATGTTATTTACTATTTGACGATTTACTATTTACTATTTCAGAAATCAAAACGCATTATTGCTTAAACGAAAAG
>NZ_JBCNZM010000264.1:0-1031 GCF_040227615.1 Bacteroides sp. RTP31139st1_H2_RTP31139_211217
AAGCGGAGATTGCAAAGAGAGGGTCACTCTTTGCTCTGGGTTCTCAGGGGAGAAACGCCCTGAGTGGGTCATTAGGGCAAAGCCCTAATCCCCTCGGGAGAGCCCACAACTACGAAAGCGAAGCGTGTAGTTATAGTGGGCTATAACCGAAAGCCGTTTTTCTTTTTCGGTGGTTGGCTGCGCACCCCTTTTGCAGATTGAACTTGCCTGTTTCTTTCAGTCTGTTTCTGTAAGTATTCGTTCAAGTCCTTGCATCCGCTGTATGTCTGCGAAGCGTCACGGATGTATAAGTCCCTGCCGTATTCCTTATAGATTTGCTGCATGGCTTCCATTCCTGCACGGTCATTGTCAAAGAAACAGTGGATGCGCTCATAGCTTCCCAACGGATAGATTGCTTTGGAAACATTGGCTACTGAGTTCAACACCATATAATCTTGCCTGTCCAGTTCGGGATATTTCGGGCAATTCTCCAATCTCAAAGTAAGAAATGAAAGATAGTCCATAAATCCCTCAAACACATAACATGTTTCCCTCGCTGTTCCCGGCTGTTTGATATGAGAAATCTCTTTCGGTGCGATGCATCCCTTGAAATACTGGTTGCGGATTTCATACCCACCCGACACATTGGGAAAGGCGATGGCGAAATACCGTTTGCCATTATGGGTGAAGTGCGCTTCACTGCATTCTCTTTTCGCCATTGCAATGTTTATTCCCCTTTCCTGCAAATAAGCAAGCAGGGCAGGAGAAGAAAGCGGTACAATCTCCAGTTGTTGAAAACTTGGCTCGGAAGATGATTGCTTGCCAAAAGAAAAAGACACGGGGCGAATACGGGGTGTCTGTTCTTCGATTTTTTGCAAGAGGTAAGGCACATGGTCGGAACAATAAAGTTCCTGTGCCAGTGCGATGATATTCCCACCTTTGCCGAGTGCAAAATCATACCATTGGTTACGTTCTGTATTTACCTTGAACGATGCTTCCGTTTCTTCCCTTAGTGGTGACTTATACCACAGGTTTATGCCCTGTTGTTTGAC
>NZ_JBCNZM010000264.1:1041-2778 GCF_040227615.1 Bacteroides sp. RTP31139st1_H2_RTP31139_211217
ACGGGTGAAAATCCTAAACTGTGCAGATAATCCGCTATTTTGATTTGTTTCGCTGTCTGTATATCCATAAGACGATAGGTTTAATGATAGTTGAATTGGTTTATTTTCTCTTTTCGCCCGTACCTCTTTATGAAGTACGGTCTGTATAATCACTTCACTTTATTTTCGTATATATAGAGTACGGTAATAAAGTGAAGCGGTTTTGCCACATTTCGCAACCACTTCGCTTTATCCCTAATATATAGACCCCCGGAATAAAGTGAAGCGATTGCAAGGTGTGGGCTAATAGTGGAAGTCGGGCATGAACGTGTACTTTCTGCCGTTCTCCTGCACTATCATTCGTTTGTTCCGAAGCATGGTGATGAGCGATACCGCCTTTTTGTGGTTCAACTTTACCCCCACAGACACATAAGTCTTAATTAAGGTGTCCTCCAGTTCCTTGTAGCCATATTCCTCTTTCAGCCCGAAAACTGCTTCCAATGCGATGCGGTGCTGCTGTTCGGTGATATGCCTGTAAGGGTCGAACTTTTCCTCTTCCGGTCTTCCCGGTTTCTTGGTTTCGGGCTTGTAACCCTCCAACAGTTCAGGTATGGCATTGTCATTGATGCGAAATGAAAAAGGCTCGAAGTCCATTGCCCGTATGTGCATGGCTGAAACATTGCTTATATCTCCATTGCTCTTGTCCTTTTCCACAAGAAGGACAGTTTCAGCCTTGTTGTTCAGTTCCGTACCGATATGCCCCCTTGCGTTCTCATCGCCCTTGTTTTGGTGGAGTATCGTGTGGATATGTATCTGCCTGTCGTCCGTCCACTGCATCAGCTTTGATATGATGCGTGTCGATTCACCGGGGCTGTTGATGTCATATACCATGTCACGGATGCCGTCTATGATTACAAGCCCTATGTCAGGCGTATTGTAAATAGCCTGCTCTACAATCCTGATACGCTGTTCGGGCGTGTATTTCCTCAAAGCAAGAAATTCCAGATGCTCATTGTCCCTGTCATCTGGAAGCCCAGCCATCCGTAAAATACGTTTCATGACTTTCAGACAATGATAAGGACTTTGTTCCGTGTCCACATACAGGATTTTCCGTTTCTCTTCGGGTAGTTCCGCCACATATCTTAGCACTGTACCATTCTTCAATGCTGCCGCCACGATAGCCGACACATTGAAAGTCTTTTTGCTTTTGGCTTTGCCGATTGATGCACTGAAATTACCCAGTGTACCAATGACCGAACCTTGCACTTTTAGAATCTCAGGTGCTTTCTCATAGATTTTCGACAGGCTCAGGCGTGAGGCTTGCCAAAGGATTACGGCTTCTTCCGCCGATAGTGCTTTTATATCTTTCATATAATCCATAAGTACACCTCCCGTTATTTTCGTCCTCCGGTTTTCTTTCCAGCCAGTTCAAGGGCAAGTTCCGCATCCACGATAATCTTGCGCCCTATTTGCGTAATGGCTTTGTCTATCTTTCCGCTTTTCTTTATACGGTTGGCGGTAGGCAGACTGCACCCGAACAATTTGGCAATGCCAAGTATTCCGTACACATACTTTCTTTCTGTGTCCGTAACGGGCTGTGGCTGCGCTTCCGTTTGGTTGGAAGCGTACTTGCTTAGAAATATGAACTCTTCGCCTGTCATCTGCCAGACGGGTTTTAATAATAACTCTTGAAGATTTGTCATCGTCCAATCTATTTAGTCGTTAAACAATCAGCCCTGCGCACTGGCTGTTATTTCT
>NZ_JBCNZM010000264.1:2851-3910 GCF_040227615.1 Bacteroides sp. RTP31139st1_H2_RTP31139_211217
ATCGTCCAATCTATTTAGTCGTTAAACAATCAGCCCTGCGCACTGGCTGTTATTTCTGTTCTCGAACGATGCAAAATTAGGTATGGCTGTAAGTGGTAAGGATGTGGATAATACAAATGGGATACTGCGCTATCTCATTAAATATCAGACAATAAAAATACCACTCAAAAATTAATTTGAGTGGTAAAAGTGGTAATTTCGTAGAATGTCAGGTTATATCACGAATTATCCGAATATGCTTTCCTCTCGTCAATATCCAACAATTTTAATATTTGGCTTCTCCATTCATCCCTGTATTGCTTGGATAGTTTCTCGCTCATCAGGAATATCAGGTAACACACCCGTATCTTTTCCCTTGCCTTGATTTTTAGTTTATTCTTGCAGGGGTACAGGTTTATATTGGCATAGAAATCCGCTATGGTAATGGCTTCGAACTGTTCCCCGACACAGGTTTCATGAATGGGCGAAAGCTGCTTCATGTCAAAATATTCATGTTGTCCCTCCGGGCTATTCTGTACTTCTTCTTGTTCGTTTTGCTTGACTGGTTCATCCTGCTGTTTTTCTTCCCTATCATTAGGAAGGTACTTTTTTAGGACTTCCATAAAAAGAAGACTTAGGCGGTAAACATTGCCGGAAAGGTTTTCTATATATTGAAAAGCCTCTTTCCTGTCTTGCTTTTGCAGTTCATAAAGTTTATCCAATTCTTTCTTTTCCTTGTCGTATTCAGCCTTGCAGCGTTCATATTCCTTTTCTGCCTGTATTTCTTCTTCGTCCGTATGCTCCCGAAAACCAATGAAATCATATCTGTGGTATGCGTCATTCAAAGGCTCGTGCAACTTGGTGGTAATCTCCAACTGGTCTTTAATTGCAGAATTATGCCTGTCTGCGTAGTGAAAACACACACGCTTTATGACGTCATCATTCAGCGGTTTTGTTTCATAAGCCCGTATATTTTTTTCTATTTCGATTTTCAGACTATTGAGAATCAATGTGTATTGTTCTTTCTGCTTGTCAAGTACCAGTTCAAGGATAGCGGCTTCAAAAGCCTTTGTATCATTG
>NZ_JBCNZM010000265.1:0-3905 GCF_040227615.1 Bacteroides sp. RTP31139st1_H2_RTP31139_211217
GAGACAGCTCCGGCAAAGCCTTTACTTTGCAGCAAACAATTTAATCACTTTATTTACAATGAAAAAGACTGGTGTTTTTTATGGTTCCAGTACCGGAACCTGCGAAGAGTTGGCTAACCAGATAGCCGAAAAGTTGGGAGTTTCCTCCACCGACGTACATAGTGTTGACAAGATGACCGCCGATAAAATCAAGGAATATGAAGTGCTGGTTCTAGGTACCTCCACTTGGGGAGACGGCGAACTGCAGGACGACTGGTATGACGGCGTAAAGGTACTGAAGAGCGCCGACCTTTCCATGAAGTTCGTAGCCTTATTCGGTTGCGGCGACTCCGACTCCTACTGCGACACATTCTGCGACGGCATCGGAGTACTCTACGAGGACCTGAAGGATAGCGGGTGTACCTTCTTGGGCAACAAAGTCAGCACGGACGGGTATTCCTTCTCCTCTTCCATCGCCGTGGTAGACGGTGCATTCGTAGGACTTCCCCTCGACGAAGTGAACGAAAGTAACAAAACCGCCGAACGCATTGACGCCTGGACAGCCGAAATAAAAAGCAAGCTCTAGAAAAGAAACAGACCATCCGTTTACTTTAAACGGATGGTCTGCCTGCATCATGCAGATGATATCTTTTATCTGAACAGATAATGTGTTCTGCCATATCCGCAGGCACATTATCTTTTTTATGCTCTTATACGAACCAGCGAACGTAGCAGAAGTCCTGACGGTGAGGCAGGTCTGCATTCTTCGGGAACATACGGTAAGAAACCTTGAAGCTACCCGCATTTTCCATCTTGTGCTTAGCTTGGAAAGTATAAAGGTTACCTTCTTTCTTCACTACATTGAACGGTTCTACGGAGTAAACATGCTGTTTGCCATCCTGAGCCGTATAAGTAGTCACCAGTTCCAGACCGATAGCATCGTTCAAGCCCTTTTCGTCGATAACGTAAGTAATGGTGTATTCCTTACCGCTCTCGATGGAGCCTTTCACCAGGTCTTCGGTCTTTTCGCAAGACACCACTTCAATGCTGTCCCACTTCTCGGCAACTTCTTCCTTCCAGGCAGCTATTTCCTTAGCCTTGGCACAACCGTCGGCAGCCAGCATCTTGAAACGTTTGGCCTCCTTGATGTAGAACTTGTCGTAATAGTCGTCCAGCTGACGCTTCATTGTATAGTGGGGAGCAATCTGTGCGATGGAGTTCTTGATAGTCTTCACCCAACCTTCAGAATATCCCTTCTTGTTGCGTGCATAGAACAACGGCAGAATTTCTTGCTCAAGAATGCTGTAGATAGTAGCGGCATCGAGCTGGTCCTGATGTTCCTGGTTCTGGTAAGTACGCTTTTCGGTCAATGCCCAACCGGCACCTTCACGATAGCCTTCCAACCACCAGCCGTCGAGTACGGAGAAGTTTACAACACCGTTCATCAACGCCTTCTCGCCGGAAGTACCGGATGCTTCGAGCGGACGTGTCGGAGTGTTCAGCCAGATATCCACACCTGAAACGAGGCGACGTGCCAACTGCATGTCATAATTTTCCAGGAAGATAATCTTGCCCAGGAACTCCGGACGACGGGAAATCTCGATGATTCTCTTAATCAAGCCCTGGCCGGCACCATCGTGCGGGTGAGCCTTACCGGTAAAGAGGAACTGTACCGGATAGTCGGGGTTGTTCACAATCTTGGCCAGACGGTCGAGGTCGGTGAACAGCAAGTGTGCACGCTTGTAGGTAGCGAAACGGCGTCCGAAACCTATCAGCAGAGCGTTCGGATTGATTTTGTCCAGCAGGGAAACGATGCGTGAAGGGTCACCCTGGTTCTTCAACCAAGTTTCACGGTATTGCTTGCGAACATAGTCAATCAGTTTGTTCTTCATCACCATGCGCGTCTTCCAGATTTCTTCGTCGGACACGTTATAGATAGCCTCCCAAATCTTGGGGTTGGACTGGTCGTAGAGGAAGTTCTCATCAAAATGCGCAGCATAGAGATGTTTCCACTCCGTAGCGCTCCAAGTGGGGAAGTGTACACCGTTGGTAACGTAGCCCACATGGCTTTCTTCGGGGAAGTAACCCTTCCAGATGGAAGCGAACATCTCCTGGGAAACCTTTCCGTGCAGCCAGCTCACACCGTTCACCTCCTGAGAAGTGTTGCAAGCGAATACAGACATACAGAAACGTTCACCCTTGTCGCCCGGATTGTTACGTCCGAGGTCCATCAGGTCGTCCCAGCTGATACCCATTCTTGAAGGATAGCCGCCCATGTACTTGCCGAAAAGGCCTTCGTCGAAGTAGTCGTGACCGGCAGGAACCGGAGTATGTACAGTATAGAGAGAAGAAGCACGTACCAGCTCGATAGCCTGGTCGTAAGTCAGACCTTCGGCCACGTAGTCACAGATGCGCTGTACGTTGATTAAAGCAGCATGTCCTTCGTTGCAGTGATAGATATCTTTCTTGATGCCCAGCTTCTTCAGCGTCAGAATACCACCGATACCGAGCAGGATTTCCTGCTTCAAGCGGTTTTCCCAGTCACCGCCATACAGCTGGTGAGTGATGGAACGGTCGAACTCGCTGTTCATTTCATTGTCAGTATCAAGCAGATAGAGAGAGATACGTCCAACGTTCACTCTCCACACATAAGCATGCACGTAGTAGTCCAGATAAGGAACATCCACTACCATCTGCTCGCCCTTCTCATCCAATACACGGTCGATGGGCAACTGGCCAAAGTTCTGTGCCTCGTAATTGGCAATCTGCTGGCCGTCCATAGACAATGTTTGTGTAAAGTAACCGTAGCGGTACAGGAAACCGATTGCACACAAGTCGGCGTTGCTATCGGAAGCTTCTTTCAGGTAGTCACCGGCAAGTACACCCAGACCGCCGGAATATATCTTAAGTACATGGCTCAAACCATACTCCATACTGAAATAAGCCACGGACGGGCGCTTGCTGTCAGGCTTCACATCCATGTATGTGCGGAACTTGGAGTATACGTCATCCATTCTGCGCAGAATAACTTTGTCATTTGCGAGTGCCTCGAGTTTAGCATAACTCATACGTTCCAGCAGAAGTACGGGGTTCTGTCCCACTTCTTTCCAGAGAGCAGGGTCAAGGTCTCTGAACAGTTCGGTGGCTTCATAATTCCATGCCCACCAGATGTTATGTGCCAGTTCAGACAGTTTCTCCAGTTCGGCGGGAATGTGCGATTTCACATTCACATCTTTCCAGTTAGGAGTGTTTACATTACTAACTTTAATCTTCATTGTATGATAACTAATTGATTAATAATTCTTTTATTTTAGTTGACGCTTCATGGCATTGCGCAGTGCAATGTCGTAAGCCTCGTAATAATATTGTATAAAGTGCTTCCACAAAGCCTGCTCTGCCACCTGGCCTGCACGCTTGCGTATTTCCTTGATTTCGGCTTCCGTCTTGGTAGAGAACAAGGCTACGGTGTCCTTGATGCCGTCTGCCACTTCGGAATAGTTATAGTCCGAACGGTGCAGCACTTCCACTCCGTCGTTTATGCCATGCTGGTTTTTCAGGCTGTTCACCCAAAGTCCGAAACCGGCAAGGTCGGTGGTGATGGTAGGCACCCGGAAAGCCACGCTCTCCAGCGGGGTATATCCCCACGGTTCATAATAGGACGGATAGACACTGAGGTCCTCGCCTAAAATCAAGTCATAATAATGCTTGTTGAGGATGCCATCGTGACCATCCTGATAGCAAGGTACAAAAATTACTTTCACCTTATCTTCGGGACGATTGCCCATACCGAGGTATTTCAGCATATCCAGCACCTGGTCGTGCGTCATATTGTGCAGCCAGTGGGTGATGAAAGGACACTGCAACGGTTCGGTGAACTTATCTTTGCTCTTCAAGCGCTTCTGCAAGTCCTCGCGGGGGTCTCCCAC
>NZ_JBCNZM010000266.1:0-3874 GCF_040227615.1 Bacteroides sp. RTP31139st1_H2_RTP31139_211217
ATGAAACAAGAGATAATATCTTTGTCTTTTTCATACTCTTTTTTGTTTTTTGGATGGTTGTTTTGTCAGAAACTTGCACGAAGTGAAACACCGAAACTGCGGGTAGCTGTGGTAGAACTTCCCACGGTAGCCTGGTTGGCCCAGGATGTTCCGACGGACGACTCCGCATCGTAGTTTTTCAGTGCTTTGTAGAAGTAGAAGAGATTACGTCCGAAGACCGACACACTCAGCCGGCCCAGTCCCAGTTTGGAGATCATCTTTTCGGGAAATTGGTAGCCGATGGTCAATTCACGCAGTTTGACATAAGAATTGTCGAATACCGAATGGCGGTATGTCAGCTGTTCGGCCTCCGTTCCCCAATTATAGGTGGTGTTGTAGTAATAGCCTGCCGGAATGATACGTGTGTTTCTTTCGCCAGTGGAGGCCACTACACCCGGAAGAATGATGCCGTCGTGGTAGATTATCTCTCCGTTGGGGCCGGCACCCGTGGAAGGGTCTACTTGTACCGGAATTCCGCTGGAATTGTTGTCGCCCGGATAGTAATAGGATAGTCCGCCGTGTTCCGTATCACGGTACTTCAGGGATTCGGGTGTCAGACCCACTGCGGTGGCATATTGGTTCATTTCGTTGATGACATCCCCTCCGATGCGGAAGTCGATACTGAAATCGAGGAATACATTCTTGTAGGAGAAAGAGTTGAATAGACCTCCTACGCCTGCCGGATTGATGTTGCCGACTTTCTGCAATTCAGTTTGGTTGAGGTAAAGACCTTTATCGGAAACGAGGTACTCACCGTTTTCGTTCACCTGGGGAACCTGTGCATAGATGTCACCCATTGGCTGGCCTTCCACAGCTTGTATTTTTATTCCGCTGCCTCCGGAGTTGAGTATTTCCAGATAGGGCACTCCATCGGCCAGTTTCACCACTTTGTTCTTATATACACCATAGTTGGCTGTCAGGTCCCAGCGGAAATCTCTGGTCAGTATGGGAGTGGCACTGATTGATATATCCCAGCCGCGGTTGGCTACCTCACCCACATTCATCAACACATTCTTTACGCCTGATGTGGAAGGTTGCGGCGTGGAGAGTATCTGGTCCTTTACACGGTTGTTGTAGTAGGATATATCTATACCCAACCGGTTGTTTAAAAACTTGCTTTCCAGACCTATCTCGTATTCGTATTTCTTTTCCGGACGGATATCTGCATTCCCCCATGAAGAGGGAATGGTGTTCCAGGTGAATCCGTTGTCCGAACCTTGCTCGTAGACGATATTGGCGGTATAGGTTTCAGGAGCATTTCCTACGATACCGTATGAGAGGCGCAGTTTTCCATAGTTCCACCATGACGGCATGTGGAAGGCTTGGGTGAAGAGAAAACTCAGATTAGCGGAAGGATAGAAAAAACTCTGGTCTTTTAGGGTAGACGATCGTTCCTGGCGTCCGGTCAGTTCAAGGAATAGATAGTTGTCCCATCCCAGGCTCAGTGTACCCATATATCCGGTTTTCAGTAGTTCCATACGTTGCAGGGTACTGCTTGGCGTGTAGCGGCTGGCATTGAGGTCGAACCAGTTTTCCGTGACAAGCCCGCCATTGGTGGAGACCCTCATATTGTTCATATTTTCGTAGCGTCCGGTCCAGCCTACGGTGGCGGCAATGTCGAAGCGGTTGATATTATAGTTGAAGTTCAACATAACATCTCCATAGACAATGTCGTAACGGCGGTTGATGGACTGGAAGCTACCGTTGGGGTCGTATAGGGAATTGGGTTGTTCGCTTTCATATTTCAGTGTTTGCTTCACATCTGTGATATCAGTTGAAACCTGGGCGCGCAGACTCAGCCAGTTGGTTATCTGCCAGGTGGGGCGAATCATACCGATGAGCCGGTTCTCTGTCTCGTCGCTATGGTGATGGTACATATTCCACAGCATGTTGTTCACTCCGGTGGCGTAACTGGGGTCGTAGGCCCATGATTCCTCAGGAGTCAGCGTGGCGTTTCCTCCGACAAAGGTATTACGGTATCCCAGACTGGTGACGTAACTTTGTTTCAGATAGGGAATGTCCAGGAAGGTGGAGAACATGTTGCCGAAACCGCTGTATAGGTTGAGCGAGGTTTGCGGGCGGTCTTCTACATTCTGTACGATGTAGTTAAGGGAGTATTCCAGTTTCAGCGGTTTCGCCAGTTGATACGAACCGGTCAGCTTGAAGTTGTGTTTGGTGAAGCTTCCGGTCAGGGCATTGGGAATCTCGTCCATGAATGTGTAGGAGAAGCGGTTGCTGGTGGTTTCCGTCCCTTGTGAGATGGCGAGATTGTAAGTCTGGGTCCAGCCGGTGCGAAACAACTCTTTCCACGGGTTGTCGGTCAGTGCCTGGTAGGGGCGCATCTTCCCGTCCCAGTAAAGTACCTCGCTGCCGTCGTATTTCGGGCCGAAGGACAAGGTGGTGGAACGGAGGCTTTTGTAGCTTTGTCCGTTTAGGGTTCTCTGATAGAAGCCTCCCGTCTGTTTCTCATAATCGCTGTATGCGGTGTTGTAGGTTCCCGGCCCGTATACGGTCTGTACTTTTGGTAGATAAGCCGGTAAGTTTGCCATGACTTGGGCATTGAAGTCCACCGTCAGCTTGCCGCTTTTGGCGCGCTTGCTAGTGATGACTACCGCACCGTTTGCAGCCTCCGAGCCGTAGAGAGCTGTGGCGGAAGCTCCTTTCAGAATACTGAGGCTCTCGATGTCCTCTGGGTTGATGTCTACCAGACCATTGGAACGGATTTGTCCGTCGTTGCCAAATTCGGCGAAGTCCGTGCTTTTACCCGTGCCGCCGTTGCGGATGGGTACACCGTCCAGAATGATGAGTGGCTGGTTATTTCCAGTGATGGAAGTCAGTCCGCGTACGTTGATGGAGACAGCTCCGGCAGAACCGCCTTGTGTCTGTGTGATGCGGACTCCCGGTGCTTTACCGTACATGGCAGAGGCAAAGTTGGGTGCTCCTGCCTTTACCAATTCGTCTGCACTGATGGTACTGATGGCATAGCCGACACGTTTCGTGTCTTTTTTGATACCCATTGCTGTTACTACGACTTCTTTCAGTTGCTGGGTATCTTCGCTGAGTGTAATCTTCAGGTCGCCTTGCTTTTTTCGTTTTGCCAGGTTTATCTCCCGGGTAGCATAGCCCATGTAAGCGATAGAGAGTGTTGCATCTGCAGGAACGGTCAGTGTGAAGTTGCCGTCCACATCGGTAATGACGCCGTTGTTGGTGCCTTTCTGTATGACGCTGGCACCGATAAGCGGTTCTCCCGTTACATCTCTTACAATGCCTGTAATGGTTCGGTTCTCTTGTGCAAAGGCTGTTCCGGTGAAAAGAAATGTTAATAACCAACTTGCAATAATCAAACTTTTTTGGAAGTGCGACGCTGAATGTGGAATGTCACACCGTTTTCTCATCCTGATTTTCATACTACTGAAAAATAATTGATTTATCTTATTATAAATGTTACGTCCTTTCGGCGGATATTTTAGCAAGAGGTATGCCAAACGAAAGGCAGACTATCCTTTTAAGGATGAATAATGTTGATAATCAATTGCTTATTTTCTATCGGGAAAAAGGGAAGTTCGGGTGTTTGTGGTGTGGAGATGTGGAAAAAATCCACAGTAGGTATTCCACAATTTCCCTCTCTTCCCTTGAAGTCTTGTTGTCGACCCTTATTGGTAGCCTTGTTCATCGGAGGTATGCTCTATCACTACAATAAAATCTGGTGCAGTTGCAGTGGTTGCATTTTCTTTTCAGGGTGGGAGTGTTTTTGACCTTTATCCGGGAAGGATTACTCGAACGAAAGAGCTATCAGCCTGCGGTTTGTGAGATTGATATTAAGCCAGTATAAATC
>NZ_JBCNZM010000267.1:0-2289 GCF_040227615.1 Bacteroides sp. RTP31139st1_H2_RTP31139_211217
CGAGATGGTACTCCGTCTCGTGGGCTCGGAGATGTGTATAATAGACAGAAACAGATTTCCGATACTTTGCGCCCTCCTTTCCGTATCAGCTCACGGGCGGCTTCGAGACGGCGCTGTATCAGCCATTCCCGTGGGGAGAGTGTGCTGCATTTTTTGAAATCGCGTTTAAACGTGGATAGGCTGCGGCCGGTATAATTGGCCATTTCTTCCATGGATATGTCGTTCATGTAATTGTGTTCCAGAAAGTCCAATATGTCTATTTTCCACGGGTCTGCAAAATCAAAAACGGAAGCATACAGGTTTTTACTCGTATTGAGCAACACGTATATCCCCTCCATCCTTTTCAGTTGCAGCAACTCCTCAGTCGGGTGGATGCTCGAATCGAAATAGGGTGTCATGGATTCGAACAGACTTACAATGTCGGGGCGGTTGGAAGGTAGCTTGTACAAGCTTATTTTATCTCGTTTGGCATCTTTAGGCAGGATGTCCCGGTTCAGCCTGCTGTAAAAGTCACGCAGGAATTTGGGAGTGAACATCAGGAAAATGGCTTTGAACTGCTCTCCATTCCAGGCTTGTTTGGTCATTTGCACACTAAAGTCCTTACGGATAAAGGCACAGTCTCCTTTATGCAGCCGAGTGATTTTGCCTCTTTCATCGATAACCATTTCACCGGAGTACATATATACCAGCACGTGCGAATGATTCCGGTGCGTGCAGCTTCTCCCTCCCTCGAAATACATTGCCAGGAAGAGGTCCGAATAGTGCAATGTCTTGATTCCGTCTGTCATTTTTTCTGTTTGATTATAAATCTGATTCTTCGTACAAAGATAACTCTTTTCGGCAGAAATCAGCTTGCTTATTTCTGCTGCTTTTGATTTTGCATTATCTTTAGATAAGATAAGCTGCACTTCAACATAACTTTTTTCATGCAAGCATGAAAGTTCTCTCTTCAGTTTGCATTATCTTTGCAGCATGAGCGAAGATACGTATAAAACCATCGTTGCCCCTTCCGAGGGCATTTACACTGAAAAGCGCAGCAAGTTCATTGCTATTGCCCTGCCGGTGCGTACAGTAGAGGAGGTGAAGGCGCATCTGGAAACTTACCAGAAGAAATATTACGACGCCCGCCACGTGTGCTACGCCTACATGCTGGGCCATGAGCGGAAGGACTTCCGTGCCAACGACAACGGCGAGCCATCGGGTACGGCAGGCAAGCCGATTCTGGGACAAATCAATTCCAACGAATTGACGGATATATTGATTATCGTAGTGCGTTATTTCGGAGGCATCAAATTGGGTACGAGCGGACTGATTGTAGCCTATAAAGCCGCCGCCGCCGAAGCCATTGCTGCCGCCACCGTTATTGAAAAGACCGTGGATGAGACGGTTACCTTCCTTTTCGAATATCCTTTCATGAACGATGTGATGCGAGTAGTGAAGGAGGAGGAGCCGGAAATCCTGGAACAGTCGTATGATATGGACTGCCGCATGACGCTCCGTATCCGCCAGTCCATGATGCCGAAGTTGCGGGCACGGTTGGAGAAAGTAGAAACATTGAGGTTTGAATAATACAACAAATGGGATAAGAGCCCCTTTCAATAGGGAAGTTGTTCGTTTCCTTTAACGGAACAAGTTGTTTTGTCCTTCGGAACAGACTGTTTTCTTTGCGGAAACGGCATCACTCCTTATGAAAGGCTGACTCCCTCCTTTAAACAAAAGAAAGTTTATGGCATTTAGTGCAACAAAAAGAGAACTGGGCGAGCTCTACACCTTCTTTCGCCTGCTGGCGGATGGAGCCGTGTCACTGGGTACACCGAAAGCTGAAAAAGACGAAACCCTGCGCTGGCCCGTTGCCTTGATACAGAGGGAAGAGCATGACGGTACGCGCCGTTACTATATCGAAGCGCAGGAAGTGCGCGTTGTCAGCGGAACTGCCGGGAAGGACGGTTCGTTTGTTCCGGGCGAGAAGGAGGAACTGCGTTTCCCCCGCGAAGACTTTGGTGATGCGGCAGAGTTGGTTCTGCATCTGCTGAAGAACGTTTCGGGCGAGGAAGTGGAAGTGTCCGAAGGTTTGGAAGCCTTTTTGGATGCTGTCAACATCTTCGACCTGGAAGCAAAGACGGAGGACCGTACCGACTTCTCCGTTGCCTTCTGGCATCCCGAAGCACCTCTAACGGGCTTCAATGTCCGTTGTCGTCTTACCCCGATGAATCCGTTGCTGGACGGAGGGCGCACGGCGAATCTGACGCTGGAGCAAAGCGGTGTCAAGTTTGCCGTGCCCACGGTGAA
>NZ_JBCNZM010000267.1:2299-3835 GCF_040227615.1 Bacteroides sp. RTP31139st1_H2_RTP31139_211217
AGGTGAATGCCCTGCCGGAATCTCCTACGGAAGTGGCAGAACGCATGATGATGATTGAGCGACTGGGCGGCGTGCTGAAGTATGCCGACGTTGCCGACCGCGTGTTCCGCTGCAACTTGCTGATGATAGACCTCCACTTCCCCCGCATGCTTGCCGAGATGGTACGCTTGATGCACTTGGACGGCATCACCCGCATCAGCGAATTGACGGAGCGCATCAAGGAGATGAATCCGTTGAAGATAAAGGACGAGTTGATAAACAAGCACCGCTTCTACGAGTTCAAGATGAAGCAGTTCCTGCTGGCACTTGCCCTCGGCATGCGCCCTGCCAAAATTTATAACGGTACGGACTCTGCCGTCGAAGGCATCTTCCTGACGGACGGCAGCGGGCAGGTACTTTGCTACCACAAATCCCGTCCGCAGGTCTTTGCAGACTTCCTCTATCAGAATACGCGTTTGGAGAAAGGTGCCGTAGAGAAAGATAAATACGGCTTCTTGGAGCGCGAGAACGGCGTCTGGTACTTCAAGCTGAATGTAAAGATTGGGCTGGTGAAACGGTGAAACAGCCCCACTGAACACGTACTGATGTGCATTATCAACTATCAATTCTCAAATAAATAAATAAATGAACGAGACATTACAAACCATCAAGGCACGCCGCAGCGTCCGTGCCTATACGGAACAGCAAGTTTCCGCAGAAGATTTGAACCTTATCCTTGAGGCGGCTACCTATGCTCCCAGTGGTATGCATTTGGAGACGTGGCACTTTACCGCCATCCAGAATAAGGAGGTGCTGGAAGAGCTGAACGATAAAATCAAAGGTGCCTTTGCCAAGAGTGACGACCTCCATACACGGGAGCGTGGACACAGCCAGACTTATTGTTGCTACTATCATGCCCCCACGTTGGTCATTGTCTCCAATGAGCCGGACAAGTGGTGGGCCGGTATGGATTGTGCCTGCGCCTTGGAGAACATTTTTCTTGCAGCCAAGTCCCTCGGCATCGGTTCCTGCTGGATTAACCAGTTGGGGCAGACCTGCGACGACCCCGATGTCCGCGCTTTCTTGACAAAGCTGGGTGTACCCGAGAGCCATAAGGTATATGGCTGCGCAGCCCTGGGATATGCTCCCGCCGATGCTCCGGTGAAGGAGAAAAAGGTGAAGGAAGGTACGGTGACCATCATCCGCTAAACAGAGATACCCGCAGGAGAGGTGGCGGTCAGGTAATTAATCATACATGAAGCAAAATAACGTATAATTCCGCCACTCTCCGTTGGGCTTCCTCTTCACAGAGGAAATGGGTTATCGCTGCATATTGATGATGCCGCTGTCCGTATCACTGTTGTTCAGCCCCTTGTTGCCTGCCTTGTGCTTGCGTCCGAACTCGAATGTATAGCCCATGCGCAGTACGACCATCTGTCCCGTCTCCCTGACGAATGTTTCGGAACGGAAAGGAGCCACTTCACTGATTCTTTCTTTTCCCACCTTATAGTTATTGGTGAAAGGAAACATAATGCCGATTCCCGCCTGAAGGTTCCG
>NZ_JBCNZM010000268.1:0-1449 GCF_040227615.1 Bacteroides sp. RTP31139st1_H2_RTP31139_211217
TTTTGAGGGTCGTCATTTTCGGATAAAAACGACAACCGGTTTAACATTTTGTTTTTATTCTCGTTTTGTTTAATATTATTCTCTCTAGCTAACAGGATCTTCATAAGTATAATTACCCAAATCAGCATAAGAAAACGAAGCTCCATTGTCATTTGCTAAAAACCATAAACTGCCTAATGATATAAATTCATATCTTCCGGCTCCAGATATACTTGCTCTATTGCAATATTTCATTTCACTACCAACGACTGCTGTTTCATTAAACGCATTCTTAGTGACAACTGATATATACCCGTATGTGCTCGCTAAGTCTTTGTATATCGTCAATGATATCTTCATTCCGGCATATTGAGCAGCATCCGGTAGCATATATACAGCAGTAGAAATACGATTAGGGCGACCATTGATAAAATCAGAGCCAAAAGCCGGATTCAAAAAGAAATACCCCTCGTTTGCACGGAAATCATGCATCCGAACAAATGATGCATTGGCAATAATTGTCCCCTCAACTTCAACATTACGTCCCTTGAAGCTCCCAGTCAGAAAATCAAGGAGTAAGTTTGGTCGAAACTTGTTTGCCGGATTCATCGGGTCATTGTAATTAAAATCTTTATATCCGCCTACCGTTTCTACAGCAGAGCCATCGGCTTTTATTCCGTATTGCGAAAACATATACTGCCCATAGAACACCGCACTTGCCAGCTTGGCGAAATTCGCCATCAGTACCTCGATAAAGGCATACTGTATCTTGTCCATCACTATCCATGTCGCCTTACTGCCGTTTGCCGCATAGTCTGTCTTGGGGTTGACACCCCTAAATGTGCCCTCCTTAGCCAACACGTAGTATTGACCTTCACACAGTACCATCGGTGTCGATAGAGCCGTACGGGTGTAGCCTGTGGATGCGGAATATTCTCCAGCCGGATAGACCAGCGGACCGATCGGTCCCTGCTGGAGATACTTCACTTCTCCCGTCTTGCTTGCCAACGCTTTCTTTGCCATATCATGCTGCCGTTGAGATTGTCCATGAAACATTGCCGCCTGCCTGCTGGCACATAGCTTCAGTGCAGGTACCGCTTGCCGCAGCCACATTCGCCGTAGCCGGATTGAGAATGACCCCTGCCGAATCCATAAAGACAAAATAGAACAGCATATTCTTTGCCTTCGTGGTCTGTCCCCGCTTGACAAGGATAGGCGTATAAGTCACCGAACCTCCGGAACCGGAAACAATCGTCTCATCCTCGGGATTGGGATTAGTTATGATGTCGTAGGGGTCTGACAAGTCCATCACCGTCTGCGTGTCAAGGCCTATCAGATTGCCGCCCTGCGACACCTCCACCTTAAAGATGCCCGTAGTGTCAACCAGGCTGTCCGTAACGGTCAGACTCTTGCCGGTCTGGTCGACGAGTGTCTGCCAGGCACCGTTAACCATCCTGGACCACTTGTAGG
>NZ_JBCNZM010000268.1:1459-3754 GCF_040227615.1 Bacteroides sp. RTP31139st1_H2_RTP31139_211217
CTTGTAGGTTAGTCCGGAGGTGATCTCTGACGCTCCACGTCTCGCCATTGCCGTGAGAACGACACTGCCTCCCTTCTCACGGATGGCAAAGTATTTGTCATCTCCGGAAACGATGGTCACCACGTTCTGGTTGCCCACACCCTTGGTGATAGGGATGCTGTAAACGAACTGCACCTCATCCGACACGTTGCCCACGGTCACCGTAGCCACCGCCTTGACGCTGCAGCTCGCACCGGACGACGCCTTCACCAGGTTCTTCACGATCTGAAGCCCGTAATAGTTCGTAGTGCCCGCCTTGTAGGGGATGTACTTGAAATGCCCCGTCTCGCCGCCGAACGTGTTCGTGGAAACGTTGGATGTGAAGCTTATCAACACGTCATTGAAATACCACCTGATGGAAGAGGGCACCACAACCCCCTCAGCCACCCGTGAGGAGGTGAGAAGGAAGGAGAGCGTCGGCTTCATCGTGGTGAAGTCGGGGGCTATGTTTGTCGGAGCACCCGATTCACCATCATACTCTTGATAGAGGTCGCCTTTGTCGCACATAATCGCTGGCATGTAAACGCCAGACTTTTGCGAAAAGATTGCCCGACCTTACTCGCTACGCTCATCGGTCACCTCCTCCCCGTCTTTATCCATGAAACCCTCCGGAGTGGCGACCTCCACCGGATCTTCCACGCCGTCTATCTCACCCTTGGCCTGCTGCGGGGAAAGGCACACGCCCCAGACTACTGCCGCCCGGTCGAATACCGTATCGCCGGGAAAGCCTGCCACATCGGCCTGCCATAACAGCACATTGCCGTCGGCAGTGCTGTTGCGGATTCCTGCCACTCCCAGCTTGTCCGCAACCTCTCTCGTCACTTTGATATAAAATGCCATACTGCTATCGATTAATGGTTAAACATCCCTTTTCCTTGCCACTATAAACTTACCGCTGTCATCCGTCACGTACTTGCCGTCAGATGTCACCACCGCCGCATACGGGCCCTTGTCAATCACCTTCAGCTGTAGCATCATGCCGTCGGTGCATGGGATGGAGGGCGAGTACCCGGCAGCGGCCAGCACGTATGAGGAGGCGCCGGCCGCCTTCGTGTACCATTCGCACTCAAGGATGGCCTGGGGATTGGGGACAATCCCTGCCGTATCACGGATGACCGGTTTCGGGTATATCATCTTGGTTCCGTCTGCCACCTGCTGCGGAAATCCCTCCCAGTCAATCTCGATGCTGGGAATACGCCTGCGGATGGTGGTGGAGACATAGTCTATGTCACTGTCCGGCTTGGATGAAGGAGCACCGTCCTTCGAGTACGATGCTTTCACGACGTAGGTCTGTTCGTGGCCGATATAGTCCCGGTCTATGGTAAGCACGTTCTTTGTCAGTGATACGAACTCCCAGTCATTGTCGCCGTTACCGTCGGTAATCTGCTCCAGTGCGCCCGTATTCAGCTTCCGATAGAAGAAGAACTTGCACTTGTTGGTTGCTGTGACATCTACATCACCGACAAGCAGTCTGGCGGTGATGGCCTGCCTGGCAATGTCCCGACACGGGTTCCAATCAAGTGCCGACGGAGAGTCGACCATCAGCTTAGGCTGCGCCTCGCTGCCGTCAACGGCGCGGACAAGACGGCTGAAACGGTAGACATGCGTCTGTCCGGTACGCTTCGCATCGACATACTCGGCGTAGAACTCCAGTGTTACCGGACTGCCGGGAACGGCGTTCTTTTTCACTTGTATCTTACCCTTCTCGGCTCCGGTCTCGGTAATGACATAGCTCTTGTTGGCAGATGTAATCAATGTCCGTACACCGTTCAAGCGCTCGTACCACTTCATGTTGACCAATGACGCGTTGACCGCACCCACCTTGACCACCGCATCCGGGTCGGTGGCATTGCACCGGGGGAACAGCGTCAGGGGGGTAAGCGTGTAGTCCGGAGTGTACTCGGCCTTGTCAGCCTGGTACACCTGCACGTCCGGCACGCTGCCGACAACCTCTATCCCGCCGCTGGTCTGGAGAGGGCGGTAGTTGACCTCTATCTTCTTCTGTATAGTCTGCATAATTAGAAAGTTATATAATTCATTGTCTCATAATTGTTCTGCCCGTCACGCAGCAATACCCGTGCGATGAACTTGCACCCGGTCATGTTCATATAGTCGGGGCCGAGGTCGTTGACCGTCAGCGGCAGTGACTTGCCGGTTTCCGCGTGTGCGACCGCCCAGGCGTTGTCCTCGGTGACGTTGCCCGTATCGCGCGTCCACTCCACATCACTGTCAAGGATATGCGCCGTAACGTCACGG
>NZ_JBCNZM010000269.1:0-3521 GCF_040227615.1 Bacteroides sp. RTP31139st1_H2_RTP31139_211217
GAAAACGAAGGGGCGGTCGGTTGTCATACCGGTCGCCCCTTCGTTCACGATCCCGTACGGAACTTTCCTAAAGTTCCTCCGGCCTAGTTCTCGCCTCCCGGTAGCAACTGTCAAGCAGCTTCTCGATGTCGGAGGAACGGTACAGTATCTTGCCGCCCAGCCGGGTGAAGGCAAGCAGACCGCTGTCACGGTACTGTTGCAGGCTGCGTCGGCTCACTTTCAGCTTTTCAGCCAGTTCGCGGTCCGTATAGAAGTTCTCGCCCGCCATCGCCGGTGACCTGCCGGCAAAGAAACGCTCCATGGAAACGGAGAGACGCTCGACGGTGGAGAAGAACTCTCTTATATGCTCGCTGCTCTCACGGGTGAGCAGACGGTTATCGGTGTTCATCATAAATCTCATCTGTTTGTTGGTTTGACATTTACTTTTTCAGTTTCTCATATATCGGCCCCACCCCATGACATGGAGGGTGTGGGGGCATCCCTCCGACATGAACCGGCACTCTTTCGTACCGATACGGATATGGCATCCCTCCCCGTCCCCGTCTATCCTGTAGAGCGAGAAGCTTCCACGCCCGTACTCCGCGTCAAGGCTGTAGGCCAGCAGGCGGTAGTCCCCGCTGGAATCCCTGAAGATGTAGAAATCGGGACTGCCGTCCAGACTTTCCCAGCCGCCTGCCAGACTGCCGGGGGAAAGTATCATCCTTTTGTTTCCCATGGCTTTTCAAATTGATTTTCCCATGCTTTCAGCCCGCTTGCGGCGCTCTTCCACTATCCGGATGATGCTTTCCACGTCCCCGGGCTTGTAATAAGTCTTGTGGCAGATCTGTGTATATGCCAGCGTGCCGTTGTCACGCAGGGTCTGCAGGGTTCTCGGGCTGACCTTCAGCAGCAGGCACACCTCCTGGTTGTCCAGCCATTTCTTCTCTTCCATGTCACCGTACAGCCGGCAGAGGGTGTCCAGCCGGTCCGCGAACGTCCGGAAGGCCGAGAGCATCGCCTCAAAGGTCCTTGCCTCAATGTTCACTATTTCCATAATCAATGCAATTTCAGGTTTGACATCTGTTTCATTCTCTTTTCGGATCCGGATTCCGTGCCGCAATTTAGTGAATCCCGGCGAAACATCCTGAATTTCAAGACAGGATGACTACCTTTGACACCATATGCGTACTTGTTTCATCCGCAAAGTAAATGATTGTTCCCGGATATGGTTCCGGCCCTTCATCAGATGTCATTATATGTCATCAGATGTCATTGGAATCTGATTTTAACATTCATTTGCTTTCAGTAAACAAGCGTTCAGGTGTAATAGGCAAATTTAAAAACAGCATTTTTGGTAAACTTTCGCATCACTTTTCAGTAAGCTAAGAAGTAGTACGTTCAGATCCGTTCCCGGGTAATTTTGGAATTTCCGGTGCGTATCTTTGTGAAGTCATCACCGTCAGACCGATCCAACAATATGAATAACGCGGCAAACCCCGCCAATCGGACCCGTCCGTTTCACAGCACTTGTTATTATCGTTTTATTTGCTTCCGACAACCGGGCAAACGGGTAGACCATGCCCACAATATCAACCATCTAAAATCCATGTACAATGAAAAGTGAACCGACTGAAAAACCAAGAGGAAAGAAAACGGCGGCATCCGAAACCGCAGACAGAAAGAACGGCCGTAGTCCTAGCCCCGGCCACGACGGGTGGTGGGAAAGACTCATGATGGAACCCGGTCCGGGGGAATCCACCGGTACGGATGCGGAACCGGTGATTCCATCCGGGGCCGTTGCGGAAGAGGTGTCCGGGGAGACGGTAAGAAAGGACACCCCGGCGGAACCGGAAGACCCCGTGAGAAGAAGGACGAGCGGCAGGCAGCGCAGGGCCTCGCTGGAGGAGTACCGGGAAACATACCTCACCGTCCCGAAGATCAGGAACCGCAAGACGGTGTTCGTCAGTGAGGATGTGAGGGACGAACTGGACGCCGTCGTCCGCAGGCTCGGCGGGCGTGGCATGAGCGTTTCCGGACTGCTGGAGAACCTTGCCAGGGAGCATCTTGCCGCCTACCGTGGAGACATCGAGCAGTGGAGAAAAATCTGACAGCCTGTAACCGGGCGTGGAGTATACCCGATGTATGCACCGTCCCCTGTGTACCCGCTTCAATGTGGAAAATGCGGGGGGATTTTTCTGTGGGGGGAGCAAGGGTATGTTTCCGGATTCCCGAAAACCCTTGCTCCCCGCGCCCGGCGGTTGCTGGGAGGGCAAATCCGCTCCCGCCGGTCGCAGATTTTGGAATGAAAGAAGTACGGACGAAAAAGAAAAAACATATGACAAACGATGTGAATGGGATGAAGAAAAAATGTGGCCGTCCGGCACTGGGCAGGACGCGTAAATTGACCAGAGGCGTGACGGTGAAGTTCTCCCCCGTCAGCTACGAGGCTCTCAGGTTCAGGGCAGGGAAGTCCGGCCGGAGTCTGGCGGTCTATATCAGGGAGGCAGCACTGGCGGCCACCGTTACGGCAAGGCATACACCGGAGGAGAACGCACTGTTGCGCAGCCTGGCGGGAATGGCTAACAACCTGAACCAGCTGACAAAGCTCTCGCACCAGACCGGCTTTTACAGGACAAGGCTGCTGATAGAGGGGCTGCTGGGAAAGCTGAAGCGGATCATGGATGATTACAGACCGAAAGGAGGATAGCCTCATGATAGGGAAGATCAGGAAAGGCCGCTCGTTCGGCGGCTGCATACGCTACGTGACGCAGAAGGACGACGCGGAAATCATCGCCTCGGAAGGCGTGCTGCTGGGAACGGCAGAAGAGATGGCGCGAAGTTTCCGGTGGCAATGCCTGCTGAATCCGGACGTGGCGAAACCGGTGGGACACATCGCGCTCAGCTTCAAGCCGGAGGACGCACCGAGGCTGACCGACGCGTTTATGGCAAGGCTGGCGGGGGAATACCTAGAACTGATGGGGATACGGAACACGCAGTTCATCGTGGTGAGGCATCACGGGACGGACAACCCGCACTGCCACATCGTCTTCAACCGGGTGGACTTCGACGGGAAGGTGATTTCCGACAGCAACGATTTCAGGCGCAACGAGAAAGTGACAAAAATGCTTAAGGACAAGTATTCGCTCACCTATTCCGAAGGCAAACAGTCCGTTAAAACGGAAAAGCAGCATGCTTCCGAAAAGGTGAAATACGAAATATACCGTGCGGTCAAGGAAGCTTTGAGGAGTGCAGATACATGGAAAAAATTTCAAAATAAGCTCTTAAAAATGGGCGTGGAAATGGAATTCAAGTACAAGGGAAACACTAATGAAGTGCAGGGCATCCGCTTTATAAAGAACGGTCTGTCATTCAAGGGAAGTGGGATTGACCGCAGTTTCAGCTGGTCAAGGCTGGATGCGGCATTGGACCATAACCATGTCACGTCCCTGGAAAATGACGTTTCCCAAAAGCAACCGTACCATGAACAAAGTCATGGTTCTGTTATTGATAACCTGGTCGAAGTCACCGGTACGGGTGGCGTG
>NZ_JBCNZM010000270.1:0-3564 GCF_040227615.1 Bacteroides sp. RTP31139st1_H2_RTP31139_211217
GAATTTTCCGAGCCGCAATACTACGTATCGCTGAAAATTCCCCAATAAGGCAAGGGGCAAGCCCCTCTGCACACCCCCTTGAGGACGGCATTTCGCCGCCCTCAAAGATAGTCAGATTTATTGTTTCACAAGCCAGAAAAGAAAGGAATATATGGGTTTCGTAGTTTTACACATGGAAAAGGCGCACGGCAGCGACAGCGGAACGACCGCACATATCGAGCGTTTCATCATACCGAAGAACGCTGACCCCACACGCACGCACCTGAACCGCAGGCTTATCGAATACCCCGACGGGGTGAAAGACCGTTCGGCGGCTATACAGCAGAGATTAGAAGAAGCGGGGCTGACACGCAAAATCGGAAGCAACCAAGTACGGGCAATCCGCATCAACGTGTCGGGAACGCACGAGGACATGAAGCGGATAGAGGAAGAGGGGCGTTTGGACGAGTGGTGCGCCGACAATCTGAAATACTTCGCCGACACGTTCGGAAAGGAGAACATCGTGGCGGCTCACCTGCACAGGGACGAGGAAACGCCGCACATACACGTTACACTCGTCCCCATCGTCAAGGGAGAGCGAAAGCGCAGGAAAAGGGAGGAACAGACGAAGAAGCGATACCGCAAGAAGCCGACCGACACCGTGAGGCTGTGCGCAGACGATATTATGACACGGCTGAAATTGAAGTCCTACCAAGATACCTATGCCGTGGCGATGGCGAAATACGGGCTGCAAAGGGGCATAGACGGCTCGAAAGCTCGTCACAAGTCCACGCAGCAGTATTATCGGGATATACAGAAACTCTCCGACGACCTCAAAGCGGAAGTGGTGGATTTGCAGCAGCAGAAAGAAACGGCACGGGAAGAACTAAGACGGGCGAAAAAAGAAATACAGACCGAGAAGCTGAAAGGGGCGGCAACCGTCGCAGCCGCCAACATCGCCGAGAGTGTCGGTTCTCTTTTCGGCAGTAACAAGGTCAAGACGCTGGAAAGGGAGAACACCGCCCTGCATAGGGAGGTAGCCGACCACGAGGAAACCATCGAAGCCCTGCAAGACAGAATACAGACCATGCAGGCAGACCACAGCCGACAGATGGCGGAAGTAGAACGGAAGCACCGCAGGGAGATAGCGGACAAGGAAACGAAGCACAAGGAGGAAATATCTTTCTTGAAAACGGTAATCGCAAAGGCTGCGGCATGGTTTCCCTATTTCCGTGAAATGCTCCGTATCGAAAACCTTTGCCGCCTTGTCGGGTTCGATGAAAGGCAGACCGCAACGCTCGTCAAGGGAAAACCGTTGGAGTATGCAGGGGAACTCTACTCGGAGGAACACGGACGGAAATTCACGACCGAAAGGGCAGGTTTCCAAGTGCTGAAAGACCCCACGGACGGGGCTAAATTGGTTCTTGCCATCGACCGAAAGCCCATTGCCGAGTGGTTTAAGGAACAGTTCGAGAAGTTAAGGCAGAACATACGGCAACCTATACAGCAGCAAAGGAAAAGCAGGGGTATGAAACTGTAAAGCTCCAATTTTATACAGCGAGCAAATAAATCTATTGCAACATAAGTGATTATCACAACTTTTCACTACCTTTGTGGTTGGATTAGGGAAACTCCGTCCAAGACATATTAGAAAAGAAAGAAGCGTTATGCTTATCTTGTTGTTGAAAACGTAGGAAATTTTCAAAATGAGCAAGGATGGCATAGTGGTTCTCACGCTATAGCGTGGGCTGCTATTACTACATCTGCTCATTAGGTTTTTCCTACGACCTTCAACAAAGACGTGGCATTGCAGTTCCACGCTTCGTGGTTTAATAATAAAAGGTCTTAAGGAGCTGGAAAGACAAACATAGTACTATGGACATGACATCTCTTTGGGGAAGACTTGCAAAATTGCAGAGTTTCTTTCAGGATGGTTTGAATGTGGATGAAAATTCACATTTGCCAGAAGCGGATTTACGCAAGATAAGTCTTGGCAATCTGTATGTATATCAACAACAAGGTGTATTGAACACATTCGAAACTGGCGTAACTCCCTCTGTTCGTAAAGTTATTTTAGGTGAATACTTTGGTATAACGGATAGGGATAGTGCCATCGAAACTTTGAATTGGTTGTCGCAAGCTCCCTCGCAAACAATGTTTCACTATGCTTATACGGCTTTTCTTCAAGGAGGGGGTAATATAAGCAGGAAGTGGCTTAATGAAAATGAAGAATTGAAAGAACACACCGATTTCCGAAATGACTGTTTGGAAAAGTTGGAAACGATGGAGGAAAAATATCCGGACATTGAACAAGCTGGAATTGTCGTATCCAAAGAAGAAATGGGCAAACTCGGAGTACTTGCGTGGGATGCAGGAAGATTAAACTTTATCAGCAGACTTTGCCTTGAGCAAGAGTACATTGTAAAAGAAGAATGTATGCAGTGTATCAATGCCGCTTACGAGATGACCAAAGAAGTTTATACCAATTGGAAAGACTATGCTTATAGTTATGTTCTTGGTCGTACTTTGTCGATGGGAACTACCAACATGATTGGATTGGCAGAAGATTTACTGACAGATACCAAAAGCCCTTGGACTTATATAAAATGGTGATACTTTATTAAAAAACATTTATTAACTCTACATTTTTTTTGAATTATGAAAACGTTTAATTATGCTCCAGCCTCTCCTATCAAGGATAACATTACAATGTTGGCTGTATCAGTCGGTATGGTTGTCGTGCCGCTCGTTTATCCATTCGGTATAAGAATAGGCAGTACCCGAATACTTGGCCCTACGAGTACTGCCATTGTTTTTATAATCGGAGGACTCGTTCTCTTGGTAATAACATTGAACAAGGTTCGTCTTGCCCGTGCTTTGGCGGCGAACGGAGGAAAAATCGTTGTCGATGCAGATAGTGTAACCTATCCTATAATAAAGAAAGGGGAGAAAACCGACAAAATATTTAAAATATCGGATATAAAACATCTTAAATATGACGATGAAGAAGGAGAATTGGAAATCTTCTTGACGGATGATACACAAATAACATTGCATGCAGGATTCTTTGAATCTTTCGAGCGATACGAGGAATTTTTCGCTTTGTTGAAGAAGTGAAGAGGCTAACAAGTTCGATTTATGCGGATAATGGCGTGTGGCTCAATCGCTTTTCGTGGTGATTGAGCCACGTGTTAGCCGCAACCTTGAAAAACAAAAAATACAATGAATAGAATATTGGCACTATACATCTTTTTACTATTGTGTGGCACGGTTTCCGCACAACAAATCGTAGAATGGAGCGATTTGCAGACTATAACAGATAACTCACGGCGCACGGTCTATTATAAAAAAGGCAGAAAACAGCCGTTACGGGGAAAATATCGCATTATACGAGGACTTGACGAGGAGTGTGTTAAATTTTCCGATGGCATGATAAACGGTGATTATCGCCGCTATCGTGATGGGGTGCTGCGTGAATCGGGTATATATGCCAAAGGCAAGCGTAACAGCACATTCACGGAGTATTACCAAGACGGCGTTACTCCCCGAAAGGAAACACCCATGCAGCAAGGCAAGATAGACGGA
>NZ_JBCNZM010000271.1:0-3539 GCF_040227615.1 Bacteroides sp. RTP31139st1_H2_RTP31139_211217
AGGTTTGATTGTATTCACTGCCGCAAAGCTACAACCAAACCTCAAAGTGTAAAAGGTGCATTTGTTCGAATGCTTACAAATAACCCCACCCCGCCAGCTTCTAACGAAGCGGCGAAGTGGGGTTTATATTATCATATAACCAAAATTTTACCACCGTAAAGTTTACTACAGTAAAATTCATTCGGTAGATATAAAAAACCAGCTTTTTGGGGTAAAAGCAGCATCTTATATAGTTAAAAGTATCTCTTATTCTTTCGTATAATTCAAATCAAGTTGAATACCCAATAATTTATTAGCATCTGAAATATCATTCAATTCCAAAACCTCCGTATCTACTATTAATGCCTTATATTCTTCCTCTGATAACTCTTTTGCTAATAAATCTAATGTTGATTGATTAACAGACAATATATACTGAAAATTATTGTTCACACATTCTTTTTGTGCAATTTTCAACATCGTAGCTACTTGACGAGGATCATTTTCTGAAACCAATCGGCTATCATGAAAAATAAATTTTACAGAATGATTATATTGTCCTTTCAATAAAGTCCAGTCAAAGCAGAAAGTTCTAACTTCATTCACGCCATCCCCCGTATCATCCATTATTTTAGCCTTAATGTCAAAGCGCAATTTATTTGTTCCAGAATTATTTTCAATTGTGATACCGGATGTTTTATCTTCGTAGAATTGTTCCGTCAAAGACTGAAATATTAAAATATTTTTCTTTATTAAAGATTCAACTTCTTCAAGGTATTTATTGGTGGAAAGATTTTCATCAGCAAACTCTTTTTTTACTTCTTCTAACTTAGTCTTATACTCTTTTACCAATTGCTTATATTGCTCCAACTTAGACAACTCCATCCTATATTCAGCTAACAGTTTGGTTAATTGGGTATAATCATCCAATGCCCCGTGAGAAGCCAAATACTGAAGTTTCTCATTCTCTTGATGTCCCAAATAGGCAATCTTACTTTCTGTTTCAGACAAAGATCGTTCAAATCGAGCTTTCTCCTGTAACAGATTAATAGTTCTATTATCTAATAGTTTTGCATTAAAGGCTTCTATTTCTTCCAGCCTTTTAACAACCATATCACTTAATTGGACTTTAGCCTCATTATAGAAATCAATAAGTTGTTGTTTTGTTATATCGGGCTTGTATTGCAGACTTTTCTCAATATTGGCAATAACCATACGATACTTCATCGCCTCATTTTGACAAGACTTCAAAGAAGCAGAAATACGATCAGCATCTTTTCTAATTTCATTATAATCTTCTGCTATTACGAAATTATCAATGTTGCATTGTAATTCATTTATCTTTTTTTCCAATCCAACAATTTTTATTTCAACATTCTCTGATACTTCATCTTTCATGAAGAAAGATTTCATTATTGGATCTTTTTGTATCTTATTGCCTAAATCTTTTATTCCATCAAGATCTTCCTTTAATTTATTTTTCTTTACAATCCTATCTATATCCAATCCTAACAGATAAGAATTGTTAAGAAGTTTAACATAATCTTGTTCTTCTTTTACAAAATCCCAATATAAATCATAGCTACTTCTTTTAGGACGAATGAATCTTGAAATAAGACTTCTAAAGGTTAGATAGTTAACAGGGGTTGTCAATCCAAACACCTCTTGTCCCATGAAACTTCTGAATTCAGCTAAAGACATCTTCTCATCATTCAAAAATATTACATCTTGTTGTTCAGTTGTTCGATAAGAAGTATATTCTTTACCATTTATCTCAAAATCAAGATAAAATATCCACCCTTGAAGCAATTCCTCAAATGCAGGTATTTTATTTGAAGCAAGACAAAAATGTATTAAAGCAATTGATAATGATTTTCCAACGCTATTATATGTGTTTCTTTCGTTTTCAGTTCTCTTTTTGGCTACAATCAGAGAAATACCTTTTGATTTAAAAGGAATTGTATGAAAACTTTCTTTATTTGCTCTTAATTTAAGTAGTTTCATATTTTATAATTTCTCCGTTAGTATTTATATTAATTGTCCCTATCAAGTACAACAAGTTTATAGCCATTACAACATTATCAAAACTATGATAAGCCGGAAAAACATCTCTTGTTTTGTTAACCTTTGAATACTCCTGCCATAGTTCGTCCAATGTATAAGGTCTTTTTGCCAAAAAAGTCAATAAAATTCCGGCAAGTCCCAATAAGGACTCAGATAAACTAATATGTTTAGAAGGCAAAATCATATTTCAGGAGCTTTAAAAATATCACAATACTCAAAATAATAAGACATTAAAGTAAAAATAGCAGCATCAATAGCAACAGTATGTTGAGGATAAGCCTTTTCATAAATATAAAAAAAGATTTCATCACTCTTATTTGTTGCGTCTGGAATTACCGTTAATGCCTCATTATATAAACCATTAAACACGTTCCGAAGTTCATTCTTAATGAAATTACTGTTATATTCAAAGAAATCATTAATTACACCTTCATTTATTCTATGACTTTTTAAATACACAGCAACCTGTTCACTCAGCTTATTAAAGATGATTTTTTCTTCAAAATTTGGATTTATGGGAATCACTTCTTTTTGAGGATTAGTTTTTACTTTTAGCATGTAATCAACAACATCTTTCATCACACCATATTCAACTCCCACATTGTCTGGATTAGGAATAACACCAATAATATCATCTATTGCTACTTCATCCAAACTCAAGAAAACATCTTCCAAATCTTTACATAAGAAAGGATTAGCACAAACATCCTTATATTGAATTTCAATTTTACGTAATTCTGCAAATAAACTGGCATACGCACCTTTATACTTGTCGTTAACTACATAAAAGAAACTTTGTATGGGATAAAGAGATTGCCAGTATGCATATAATCCAGAAAAGTCCGTAACTAACTTCTCTATTGTTTCTTTCTCCTTTATCTTAATATCCTCAGGAGCATATACTTGATAATAAGTACCCGTTGTTTTATCAAAACCATCGTTCTTTCTATCACCGTATTGTCCTTGTGGTTTAACCTGCTGGAAATTACGGTTGTGACGTTGCATGATCTGTGTAAAAAAAGACTCAAATGCTGCACCGTCACAAGAATATACTTTTGTTTGAAACATCAAACGTACTATGTATCTCGTGTTTCTATCCATGACTATTAAATCTAACTACAAAGATATGGATTTCATATGATTCTTGTATGCTTCTTTGAGAATATTTAAAATATTCCATAACACATAGTCATACTAATGGTTGAAACATTCCAGTTTTTACGCCACAAAACTGGAACACTTTTAGGTGCACACATAAAAAATGATACCCCTCCGGACCGCTGTCCTTTGGAGTATCACCATTCAAACAAGAAAAGAAACCTCATCCTGTTTCACAACTGTATGAAGCCATTGCTATGACAAACACCAATACGCAGTTTGGGATTTCCTGCCTCACGGCAATAGTTTCACCAGTACAAAGCAAAAACATGGACTTATTCTTTCGGCAGCGGATAGCTCTCGGACAGCTTGTCCTCACGTGCCTGCCGTTTTATCTC
>NZ_JBCNZM010000272.1:0-3446 GCF_040227615.1 Bacteroides sp. RTP31139st1_H2_RTP31139_211217
GCCTTTACTTGCTCTGAACAACCTCGTGAGGCAAGTTTATCATCAGTTGTTTCACGTAAAAACGCATTTGACAAGTTAATCTGATAATACAAACGATAATATGCTCCTTTGATCCATGGACTTGAAGCAGTCCAAGAAATATGATTGAAGTCTGGAATACCAGGATCATTCCAGCAACAATGAGCGATATCAGAAGCCAATTCCTGCATATTCCACAATACGCGAATAAATGAAGCCTGAGAACCACCGTCAATGCCGACAACATCCTGGTCTGAGTCTCCACCTGCATTACCACCTATTACCAAACCTGCATATATTTTAGCCAAACTTTGTTCATAAGCTCCTATCTCCTTTCCAAAAACGACATCCGAAACCAATTCATCCTTATCCAATGGAACCGTATCCAGATCGTTCACACAAGAGGTAACCCCTAACATCGTACTCAAAAGGGCTGCCGACAATATATATTTATATTTTAATATTTTCATAACTTCATTGATTAAAAATTAAGATTCAAGCCTAACATAAATACACGAGGGCGAGGATAGATATTATTATCAACTCCACTACCGCTAATTTCAGGATCCAAACCATCATATTTGGTAATAACAAACGGATTCTGTACCGTGACATAAACACGTGCACTTTGTTTATCATTGAACAGCTTGTTAAAAGTGTATCCTAATGAAATATTGTCCATCCGTACAAAAGAAGCATTCTGAACATAGTAACTAGAACGATATTGCCCTGTCTTGAAATTTGTTTTCCATGCAGAAGTCAAACGATTTTTCAAGAAACCAGTTTGGTCATACATTTGTGAACCATCCCAAGCCTCACGATTGGATTGTACATTGTTATAAGCATAGTTTCCAATACTTGCACGCAAAGCAAATGACAAATCCCAATTCTTATAAGACAATTGAGAAGTTAATCCCATAAATACGTCAGGAGCAGACTTTTTGTAAGCGACCAAATCTTCTTCGTCTATTTTATTATCCCCATTTTGATCAACATAAGCACCTTCTATCGGATTTCCAGCCTTATCATAAAGTTGTTCCCATACATAGAATGAATTATAAGGATGATCAACAGCATTTATCATGATATTATAACCGGTTGCTCCATCAATACCAGTATGAATCACACCTTTATAAGCCGGGTCATCATTAAATGTCAATTTGGTAATTTCATTTTTATTATAAGAGATGTTATAACTCAATGTCCAGTCCCAATCTTTTGTCGTGATAGGATGAGCCGTCAAAGTAAGTTCAATACCTTTATTCTCCAATGTACCTACATTCGTCAACAACTGGTTACTAAAGTTTGTACCGGCAGGAGCTGTAACCGTATTCAGCAAATCATCAGTTTTACGATAATACAAATCAAGAGTACCTGTCAATTTGTTGTTCAATACACCGAAATCCAATCCAATATTGTAAGTTGTAGTTTCTTCCCATTTCAAGTTTTCATCATAAGCTTGAGGAGCAATCAATGAATACTTGTTATTACCAAAATAATAATTTGCTCCAGCTTTGGAATACATATAGCGAGCCATATAAGGATAGTCACCATTATTCAGGTTTTGCTGACCAGTAATACCATAGCCCAAACGCAACTTCAAATCAGAAAGCCAATCCACTCCCTTCAAGAAATTCTCTTCTTTCATCTTCCATGCCAAAGCAACTGAAGGAAATAATCCCCAACGATTGTCTTTATTGAAACGTGAAGAACCATCATTACGCAAGGTAAATGTCACCAAATAACGATTCAATAATGTATAATTCAAACGCCCAAAGAAAGAAACAAGATAGTTTTCAGTTGAATAATCTTCCATATCCTTATAGAATTCCTTACCAGTTTCTTCAGCTTTTACTGTAGAATAAGGATATTTGGTCCATGTAGAATTATAGAAATGCTGCCAAGAATAACCGCCCATAACATCGACATGATGTGCACCAAACTCTTTAGCATAATTCAAATAGAAATCCAGCAATGTATTCCGCTTCAATTGATAATAGCTGCTATTTTCCCCAAACCCAGTTTTATAGTTACCTTGGCACCAAGTCATAGGAGCATTATCTTCTATAATAACATCACCTTCACTCTTAGACACGTCGTAACCTAAATTCAAGTTTGCTCTCAATTCGGGCAGGAAATGAAACTTATAGTCAATTTGTGCATTACCAATACTTCTATAAACAGTTGATTCGTCATGCTTTGAATCTAAAATAGAAACGGGATTAGCCAAACCAATATCAACCGGTGTAGGATTATTGCCACTTTTCATATACATAAAGTAGCCGTTACCATAGGGATTTCCATCCATGTAAATAGGCTGTGTCGGATCATATTGCGTCGCCATACCTATCGCACCAGTATCTGCAAAACGGTTTGTATTATAAATGCCTTTCACATTCAACTGAATATTCAATTTCTTATCAAAGAAATTAGGATTCAAGCTAATAGCACCAGTCAAACGCTCCATATTAGAAGTCTTCAATATACCATTTTCATTGGTATAAGAAACTGATACACGATAGGGCATGTGTGGTATAGCACCAGAAACATTAACATTGTGGTCTGTACTGAAAGAGGTTTTGAATATTTCATCCTGCCAATCAGTATTTGCCTGACCTAATGCTTTAAACTGAGCACTTGATTCACCGAATTTAGAAGTCACAAATTCTCTAAATTCATTTGCAGACATTACATCTACTTTATTGGGTCTTGTATTAATAGAGAATGTACCGCTATAACCAACTTGTACACGTCCAGACTTTCCTTTTTTAGTATTAATAATAATAACACCGTTAGATGCACGAGAACCATAAATGGCTGTTGCAGAAGCATCTTTCAAAATAGTAAAAGTCTCAATATCATTGGGATGGACAGTAGCCAAAGGATTTGACATACCATTAATACCACCGTCATCTACAGGCACACCGTCAATAACAATCAACGGATTATTGGATGCAGACATAGAAGAACCGCCACGCACACGAATTGTAGCACCAGCTCCCGGAGCACCACCGTCAGTAATCACACTTACACCGGCAGCTTTACCAACCAACATATCAGTAGCAGATGTAACAGCACCTTTTACCATTTTATCTGCACTAATAGCCGTAACAGACCCAGTCAAATCATTCTTTTTGGCTGTACCGTAACCAATTACGACCACCTCGCCCAACAATTCCGCATCATCTTGTAATGTAATAATTACTGAAGGAGCAGCAGCTACTTCTTGCGTCTTGTATCCGATAAAAGACACGACCAACGTAGCTCCCTGAGGAACTGTCAATGTAAAATTACCATCAAGGTCAGTGATTGTACCATTCGTGGAATTTCCTTTTTCCACCACATTTGCGCCTATCACTCCTCCCAAAGCATCTTTTACATGCCCTTTCACGGTGATGTTCTGTGCATAAGCGCCTACAGACAAGAAT
>NZ_JBCNZM010000273.1:0-3441 GCF_040227615.1 Bacteroides sp. RTP31139st1_H2_RTP31139_211217
GATACTATTAGGTTCATAGTGACAGTCGCTATTGTTGTATATAAAAGTTTAATACCTGTAGTTTGCCGAATGCTTACGGAATGTATACCATACTTTTAAAAGGCAGAATAGCATTTTAACTAATGCTACCCTACCTATAACTAAACATTTACAGTTGCATGTGGCCTATTGTTTTTAGCCGTTAAATATTTTATAACTATTAAATAGCGATACAAATTGTTCGAAACTAATATTGTTTATATCATATATTCTCGCATATTTTAAAGCTTTATTAAATTGATTTTTTGTAAACAGTTTTTCATACTCTTTGTTAACCCATTTCATTACAAAAGTTTCATATTTTTTTCTCTCTTTAAATGCCATTTTTGCTGGCTTTCTTTTTAATACAATTAATGCGCTATCCACTTTAGGTTTTGGATGGAAATAATACCTGGGAATTTTTGCTAATATAGAAATATCTACCTCTGCCATTAACAGCAATGCTAGTGATCTGTTTGTATCTAATAACATTTTAGCAAAACCATATTCTACTATTAAATAACTTATTGTGGCTGAACTTTCAAAAACAATTTTTCGAATTATATTTGTGCTTATGTTGTAAGGTATGCTGCCAAATATTTTATATGGATTGTGGCTAGGAAATGTAAATTTTAGTATATCATCATTTACTATTTGATAGTTAGGATAATTTAAGAGCTTATTACGAGTTACCTCACATAATTTAGAATCAATTTCTATCGCCGTAACAAAATTACATCTCTTTACCAATTCAGCAGTAAAATGACCTTTCCCTGCACCTATTTCAAAGATGTTATCTTTTTCATCTAAACTTATGCAATTCATTATTTTTTCTATGTGATATTTTGAAGTAATAAAATTTTGACTATCTTTTATATTTACTTTGTTCATTATAACCCCTCCTTAATTTATTTCATTAACAAACAGTTTTTATGTTTTCATTTGGATATAGTTTTTTCTTATCTGGTCCTATCATAGGATACACCTCTCTTTCATACTTTTATATATTTTCTATCGTGTTTTATATGATTCATTATTTTGATACCATAGCAAAGCATCCTTTTCTAGTTGCTTTACAAATGCATCCTTACCAGTGCAGTAGCCTTCAATATCCTCCGAGAATCGATAAGCCAGCTCCATCTTTAATTCACCATACTCTAAAGCGATGTCTGGATGTGTACGCAGAAAGTCCCTTACTGCTATATGCCTATTAATATCTTTGTGATTGCTTTGCTCAAAAATATGAATCTGGTGTGTCCTGTTATCGCCGCCTTTGCGGAAATATCTACGTCCTTCAATACCAAACTCACCCATACACTCATAACCAATCGCTACAAATTCTTTGTTATGCTTATCAACCAAACTAATATTTGTCACTACGGGCATTATATCAATGATTGATTTAGCGGCTAACCCTTTGACTGCTGTACTGCCAATATGGTAAACCTCCACCAATATATCCTTCAATATATTCTTTATCTTCTGTGATTCATTTTCATACTCTACTTCCCAAAAGGGGTCGGTAAGCACTCAATTTAGGGCATCCCCCTTCGAAAGGGCACTTTTCAGTGCCCTAAACCGAGTTTTGTTAATTAATTAGTTTTGAATTTAACATTGGCTGGCAGCCAAAGTGATTTTGTCAGGAACCATGTTAACATAATCCCTGCACCCGTTAAAGATATTTTTGAAAAAAGTTCCGATGAAGTTCCAGATAGAACTGCCATGAAGCTTTACCGTTCCTATCACACTGTGATAAGTTGCTGCCATCTCTGCACCGGCATCACTACCATAATGAAGTGAATTGTTGCGTTGAGTGGTCAGCTTTCGAATGGTTCGCTCAGCCAGGTTGTTGTCTATCGGTAATTCACCATCATCCAGGTAAGCAAAGATCTCTTTCCAGAACCGGTTCAGATAATTGAGAGCTTCTTTATAATACCGGCTTCTAAATTCTGAATCCTTTGACTGTTCACTATCTAACAAACTGCGCAGCTCTATTAGGAGTTCCTTCGTTTCCAAGCTTTGCCTTTCTTGAAACCTTTCCTTGGGAGTTAATCCGGCATCATCGTATTTACGCTCCCTCATAAAGAACTCCTTTAAAATTTCGGAAAAGCGTTCTGCAGTCGGTTCACCACCCTGATTGGAAGCCTTGACAAACTTGTTCTTGGCATGAGACATACAAACTTGGTGGACAGTATCTTTAAACCGGGCTGATTTCAGCTCATTGCCGATAAATACATAAGCATTGTATCCGTCGGACATTATACTCTTCAATTCTGCATCGCCCAAAAAGTCTGTAAGTACATCACGACCACGCGAGCCATTCTCATAGAAGAAAATGGCTGTTTTCCGGGCCTTGTTGACCAGAACCCAAATGTAGCACTTCTTATAGTGATCGTATTTACGCACTTTACACCAGGTCTCGTCGCAGTTCACAATCGAATCTTTTTCCAAAGCTATAGACTTCAATACACAAACCAGTTCGTCCAGGTATGTCTTACCTTTCTTAAGCCAGTTGCGCAACGTGTTTTTAGAAATGGTCATGCCCATATCTGTCAGCCATTGGTGAAGAAGACCAAAAGTCACATTCTTTACATAAACTTCATAGGCGATAGCCTGCAGAAATTCAGGAGTGGCCCTAGTGCCTTCAAAACTGGTTACTACATCCGGATGGCCTTCAGAAGGGAAATAGCCCCACTTCGGCTTTTTACCAGGCTCTGCATAATGAACCATCTCAAAACATTCTTCCGTAAGGAAAGTACGGAAACTGAACACCCGTACCATTCTCCTTTCAATGATCCGACCGGGAACCTTTGTCAAATCGGAAGGATGCTCTGTCGCTTCTCCGGCTACCCCCATCGTTTTATAACCGTCAGGGCGATTGGACAAGTCACGGTCTTTCCCGGAAGGCTCTTTTAACTCTTGGGATGGAACATGACCAACCGAATCCGTGCGAAGCGTATCATCGGTTCCATCATAATCATCCTTCTCCTTCCGGCGGTCTGAATCACTTGTTTTAGCTTTAGATTGTATCTTTTGACGTCTATCACCAAAACGTTCCTGATTGGCGTAATCAAGTTTTTCCTGAAGTGATTTTATCTTACGTTCAGCCGATTTGCGAAGTTTATGCTCTTCTGACAACCGATTCTCAAGGTCAACATGTTTCGATTGCATGGATGACATCTGATCCTTCAGTTCTTTCATCTGAGCCATAAAATCCTCCAAAACAAGCCTCATGGCATCACCTGTCAACCTGAGATCCTGATTTTGCTCAGCAAGGTATTGTATGTATCGGTCTTTCTGATCCTCTGCCATACCTGCACTATAATTTATAGGGTTGCGTGAGTAGGTTTCCCTACTCAACAACTCTCGTTTTGTTGTAATTATATCTTGCAGATCGATCATACTTAAACCTTTGATTTACAG
>NZ_JBCNZM010000274.1:0-2022 GCF_040227615.1 Bacteroides sp. RTP31139st1_H2_RTP31139_211217
TTCCTTGCCTACCACGTTCTCGATTTCCGAACGGGATGTTTTTCCTCGTGCAATGGCCGACAGTATGGAAAAATAGATTCCGTAATCCTTGCCGAACTCTTCGATAAGAATCGCTTTACCCTCTCCCAAAAATATGGAGTCGGCCTTTATAATCTGGTCGAGCATAGCCGTTTTAGTTGTTGCTCCTGCATCCACGAGTAGTTGCACGTACTTCGCCACGCCGCCCGTGAAAGCGTACAAGGCCAGCAGATCTTCCGCCGTGTAGCCGGGATTGTATTCCGAAAGAATATCTTTCAGAACAGTCGGAGTAAACGGATGCACAGTCATAAAGCGCGACTGCCGGTTATACAACGGCTCTTTCTTATCCTTGAATATCTTTGTCATCATGGAATAAATCGAACCACAGACAATCAGATTGATGTGTGACTTCGGGCTGTATAGGTCCCAGATGCGCTGCATATCGCTGAACACCGATTTGTTCACACGGAAAAACTCCTGGAACTCGTCGATAAAGAGCGTGATGGGACGTTCTGCCGAAAGTTTCATCAGGAACTCGAACACATCGGTGAAGTGCTCGGCCCGTCCCATGGTGGGGACACCTAACTTGTGCTCTATCTCAAGCCGGTAGTCCTCACACAAATCGCCTTCAGCTTTCCGGGCAACAAAGAAATAGAGAATCGGTTCGTCCTCGTATGCCTTCCACACGAGTGATGTCTTACCGATACGGCGACGTCCCGTTACCACTGTAAACTGAGCATTGTCTTGGGCCATTTCGCGAATCTTGCGAAGAGTGGCTATTTCTTCTGTTCTGTCAAAAAATCTCATATTCTTATCCTTTCTTATTGCCGTTTCCGAAATGGCTGTTTCCGAAACGGCTGTTTCGCTACTGCAAAAGTAATGCAAATTTCCGGTAAAACAGGCAATTGATACAGATTTATTTAGTAAAATGGCTCAAAGGATTTTTGTCTGGTAAGCTCCATTCCTGTTTTACACCGTCTGGTCTTACGCCCTTCCGCTTGTCCCGTTGTATCATTTATCATCCCTTTGTAGTCCCATCGGTTTTACTATCCGCCTTTCGGCGTATTCTTCCTTTTCTATATTCTTTTAATGCCACTCATCCGGTCCATTCCTGCCATCGCCGGTTGGTTTTCCAGACGCGAAGGTGGACTGCCGCGCTTGATTCCATCGCTTTGAAGTGCATTTCCTATAAAATTCTTCCTTTCTGCGAAAGAGTAATTTTCCGGAAAAAGCGTCGGAAATCGCTTATTCGTCAGTCCTTGTAAAGCATCTGTAAATCCCAAGCGGTTCAGGCAGAAAAAAGAACCGAACAAAGGGAAAATAAAAAATCAAATATTAAACCAATTAAATTTTTATGATTATGGAAGCGACAGCAATTCAATCAGCAGAGAAAAACATCACAATGGTAGCATTGGCAAATGTGCAACCGAGTAATTACAATCCACGCAAGAATTTTGACGAAGCGAGCCTTGTGGAACTTTCCGAAAGCATTCGTCAGCAGGGTGTGTTACAGCCAATTGGAGTACGCCCGATAGAAGACAACCGTTTTGAGATTGTTTTTGGAGAACGTCGATACCGAGCCTCCCTAATGGCAAAATTGGAAGAAATTCCAGCTATCGTTATGGAAATTTCAGACGAGGTAGCCGAAGAAATGGCTGTCACTGAAAACCTCCAACGTAAGGATGTCACCCCGATTGAGGAAGCCAATGCCTACCAAAAGCTCATAGATAGTGGTCGCCATGATGTGCAGTCTTTGGCAGTGCAGTTCGGCAAGAACGAGAACTATATCCGTACACGCCTTAAATTTGTTTCCCTAATTCCCGAAATCGCACAGCTTTTGGAGCAGGACGAAATCACAATCAGCGTAGCGAGCGAAATCTGTCGTTACGGTGAAGATGTTCAGAAAGATGTGTACGACAAACACCTCAAAGCCGATGCACTGCATCATAGTTGGCGAGGGATGAAAGCTACCGAAGTCGCACGGAACATCGAACGGCAATATAC
>NZ_JBCNZM010000274.1:2032-3305 GCF_040227615.1 Bacteroides sp. RTP31139st1_H2_RTP31139_211217
CATTTGACAAGACCCTCTGTCTGTCCTGTCCCCACAATACAAATAATATGGTGCTGTTCTGCGAAGGTGGTTGTGGAAATTGCGCCAATCGTACTTGCCTTGCAGAAATGAATGCGGCATACCTCACAGAGAAAGCCGTGCGCCTTATGGAAGAACGTCCCGATGTTCCTCTCTGTCGTGAAAATACTAACTACAACGAAATCGTAGTAGAACGCCTTACTGCTATGGGGTACGAAGTGGAACGTCTTAATTGTTATGCGAAAGCATATCCCAAACAGCCCGAAGCACCCTTAAAAGAGGATTACGATACTGCCGAAGAATACGGACAGGCACAGAGCGAGTACGAGCAGGAGTTGAACGATTACACGGAGAAATGCGAGGAAATCCGTACCCGATGTGAAGCAGGTGAAATTACCCTCTATTTCCGTGTTGAGAGCAAGGATATTGTACTTTGTTATATGACCAAAGTTACCTATGCCTCTAATAGTACAAATCAAGAGCAGACACTTTCTCCAATGGAGAAATTGGAGAAACAAGACAAGCGTAACAAGGAAATTGTTCTTGAAAAGACTGTAGAGGACACCAAAAAACAGATTTTGGAAGTTGATATGTCCGAGTGCAAGTTTGGGCAAGACGAGGATAAGATGATTTATTTCTTCTTGTTATCATCCCTCCGCAAGGAGCATTTTGAAGCGGTAGGTATCGGAGAAAAAAAGCCTTATTGCCACCTTACGGATGAAGAAAAGATAAACATCATCGCCAACCTCACGAGCAAGCAGAAAGCGATTATCCGCAGGGATTTTCTAATTGCTAATTTCAAGAACGCATACGGCAGCAATGCCATTGCATCCCTCTTGCTTGACTTCGCACAAAAACATATGCCCGACCTGTTGGCAGACATCAAGAACGGACATAATGAAGTGTATGAGAAGCGTCACCAACGTATCGAAGAGAAAAAAGCCGTTCTTTTGGTGCAGGAACAAGCAAAGCAGGAAGCGGAGCAATCTGACAAACAGCAATCCGAAGTAGGGATGCAGACCGAAGAACAGCCACAAGAGGAAGATATTGCAGCTTAACCATAATCACTAACTAACGAATAGGGGGTAGAGTAATCTGTCCTCTATTCGTTCCTAATTCAATGAAAGTGAAGATGTTCACGGACAACTGCTCCAAGCTGTTGTCGGGCGGCGCGTCTGTCGGGCAAACCCGCCATCCGCGCGATTATGCCTTTTCTATTCCATTTATAGCTACCTCCCGATGCCCCGCCGCCACC
>NZ_JBCNZM010000275.1:0-3317 GCF_040227615.1 Bacteroides sp. RTP31139st1_H2_RTP31139_211217
GACATTTTTCGAAGTCAAACGCAAGGCCGAAAATATCGACATGGAAAAACTGGAAACGAAAGCAGCCGCTTTCATGCGTGCAACGGGAGAGTTCAAAGGTTATACCCTGTCATACAAAGGGCTGTCAATGAATGATATGTAGCAACACATATCAGTATAACATACTAACAAAGGCCACAGACTTAAAAGAACGGGAAGCGAGGAACATACCTCACTTCTCGTTTTTTTCCAAATACTCCTTCATCGCCTCATTTACAATATCTCTCAATGACATATTCTTCTCAATAGCAAGGAATTTCATACGCGTATGAACACTCTTGTCAATAACAAAATTGCAATGTACAGCAGGCTCTTTTTCTGTCTTAACCGATGTAGTTTCCTTCTTTTGCGGAGATTTCTTCGTGGATGACAGCAATCCGTCCAGTCCGCTTTTCATGCTGTCTTTCAATAAATCACTCTTGCCCATATTGCCTTATTTTAATTTCAAAACCTCTTGTGCCAAAGCCATATAATCTTTGGCTCCGTTGCAGTTCTTATTGTATTCAAAGACATTCTTTCCCTTTATAGGAGCTTCGGCCAGTGCCACATTGTCCCGCACAATCGTTTTGAACACTTTGTCACAGAAAGAGTCATTGATAATTTCAGCTACACTCTTGTTGAGTGTCTTGCGCTTGTCGAACTGAGTAATAACAATGCCGCCAATACTCAGGTTCGGGTTCAGGCGTTCCTTAACAATCTCAATCACGCTTGTAATCTTCGCCATTCCGCGCATAGCGAGGAATTGTGCCTGTACCGGAATAATCAGAAAGTCCGCTGTGGTAAGGGCGTTGAGTGTCAGCAAACCCAGTGAGGGCGGACAATCAATCAGGATGTAGTCAAACTTCCGACTGTCAAGCAACTTTGCAATCAAACCTTTCAGTATCAACTCACGTCCCGGCTCGTTTATCAGTTCGGATTCTGCCGCCGACAGGTCGAGACAGGACGGCACAACAGCAAGTCCGTTCTCCAATTCGATAACCGGTAAGGGATATTCACCTCTCATTGCCCCATACACCGTCTGCTCCTCCTCAATGGAGAGACCACATGATTCTGTGAGATTTGCCTGACCGTCCATGTCGATAGCCAGTACACGCTTTTTCTTCTGCCGCAAAGCAGCGGCAAGGTTGATGGTGGTAGTCGTTTTGCCAACCCCACCCTTGTGATTCAAAACAGCTATAATTTTTGCCATAACTTGATGTCTTTATATGCAATACAAAGATAATACTATTCTTAGTAAATACTATAATTAGTATATACTATTTTGCTAAAAAGAGTATTTTAGTATTATAGTATTTACTACTATACTAAAATACTAACAAACTAAATGTAGTAAATACTACTTTCGCTAATAGGTAATTCACTACTTTACTATAATTAGTAACTACTACATTTAGTATATGTTGTTTATCAACACTATATGCACATCATCAGAACGGTAAGTCTTCCTTGTTCTCTTGTGGCATAGCTACCGATGGTACAGGTACATCGCTTGTGGTATCCGTCTGACTACCTGCTTCTGAAGTTGCTTCCTCCCGCTTTCCGGTATTGATGAACTCCAATGTGTCTGCCGTAATGGATAGTTGAATCTGGCAGTTTTCATCCTTATCCTTCCACTGTGAAGCCGACAGTGTTCCCTCAATGAGCAGTAACCGTCCTTTGGTCAGGTATTCGGATAGTCGAATGTGGTTCTCTTTCTTACTCCGTACCCTTACCCAAGTAGTGACGCTGTTTCCATGTGAATAGTCATCTACCGCCATATCAAATGCGATGAATGAACCGTGTGTTCCAGTAATAACCTGGCAATCCTTGCCAATGCGACCAATTGTGTGAACGTATAACATAATAAATTCTTTTTGTGGCAGGTGGTTAGTCCTACCGTTACCTTAGTTTATAATATTTTTTATTTTCCCTCTATTCGGCCTGTTTGCGACCTCCGGGATGATTTTTTCTGCATCCAAAGGTGGCAGGAACAATCTGGCAAGGCTGAAGAGGAAAAATACGCTCACCAGCGGAGAGGAAGATTTTTGCACTTCACTCGCGGCAGAATGCCGGCATTGACACGACTGGGACTGGCGATTACCTTTGCGGAAAAATTCAATCCACGGCAGGTTGCACGGCAGCAGAAAGCGATAAATGGAAGTATATAAAAAAGGAATAGAAAAACGCTAAAGCAGGGAATAATAAAAAAGGAGAACGGACAGCCGGACTAAGATACAAAGACTACCTTGAAACTGTGAATAGTGATATACTTATATCATTATCCGCAATTTCAAGTCTGTTCGTGTTTGTCCTTTGAAAAAACAACTTGACGCACTTTATGTAACACGCTACACAAAGCGTGTCAGATTTTTCTTGTAGCAGGCTGTCAGTCCTTATACAAAGGGATATATAGAAAAAAATTATAAAAGAGCCTACAACAGCTAACGTCAAATATCCCTTGCTCCAATGATCTGATTAAACTATTAAGTCCATAATCACTTATATGTACTTTTTAGACTCTGTTGAAAGCTCTCGTGGATTTCTATGGTTATTTTGAAAGCAGTATTCTCAAGTCATTTTTATTGATACCCATGTATTTGCATATTTTAAATTCACTTATACCGTCAGATAACATTTCTTGAGCTGCTTTTCTGTTCCTTTCATACGCTTCCAGTTTGTCAAAAATGACATCTGTTAGAAAGTCTATCCATTCAAAAAAGACCTTTTCCCCTTCCTGAGTATTAAAATCTATTGTACAGGTTTTCGCGCATCTCCTATGAAGTATCAGATAATAAATTCCGCCAATCAGATTTGCCATAATAGCCTTAATATTGATTTTCGCCGGTTTAAACAGATTGTCATAATACGCAATCAAATTTAAATTCATAATATCCCGTGTTTCTGCTGTTCTCTTTGTCGTTTCATTGATAACCGACATTTCATAAAGCAACAACTTTTGCATTACAGTGTTATCAGACAAGCTCCTATAAAGGGTTTTGAATGTTTCCGCAAAAAACTTTTTAGGTCCAAATATGTTCAGGCTGGAAACGTCAATAGCATCATTGATCCAGAAATCATACTGCTTAGCAAGCCTGTCGTAAAGGTTTTCCATTGAGCCGTATCTTCTATAAAACACATTGGCTTCTATGTTTGCAGCTTTCATCAATGCACTCAAATTGACATTGCCAAAACCATATTCAGCTACAAGCTTTTCAAGTTCGGATATTACATCCTTGTCTATTTGTTCATTTGTCCTCCTATTTCGAGCTTTCTTTTCTTTCTGTTTCACTATTTTATAG
>NZ_JBCNZM010000276.1:0-3313 GCF_040227615.1 Bacteroides sp. RTP31139st1_H2_RTP31139_211217
CGTCAAAGGAGCAGTAGTTCATCCGCGTGATGTGGTTGGCATTACCGGCTCCACAGGACGCAGCACTGGCGAACACCTACATATCACCTGCAAGCTCAATGGCAGGAGTATCAGCCCCTCGCTTATACTCGATTATATCCAATCCATCCGGCAGGAGTGTATATCAGCATTGGCAGGTTTGTGAAAAGAAGTAAAAAGGACTGAAACCGTTCCGGTTACTTTGTCATCCGTTCGATAATATGGGCAATGTGGTTGCCCCAGATGTGTATTTGCACAAGGAGCATCGAAGGCATGGAGAACGTCTTGCCATAGAAGATAGCCGCCACTACTTTGCCACCGCACCGTTCTATTTCTTCCTTGTAATCCGCCACGCTTTGCCCGGTTGTCAGCACATCATCTATGATGATAATCTCTTTCCCTTTGATATTTCCGGTAATGAGGTAGTTTCGTTCGAGAATACGCTTTTCTCCACCTTTGGCTTCATGCAGGCTTTCTCGTGCATCGCAAATATCAACGTCGTACAGTCCTGAAGTTAAATCCTGTCGATGCTTGCCGATGTACCAGTCGAGCCGTTTGAACCGTTGGCCGTATTTTATCCAGTTGCTACACGGCATGAACATGATATGGTAAGGTCTCTTTTTCAGTTGCAAAGCATTCATGCACGTTTTAAAGAACTCGATTCCGTGTATATCTCCTTGTTTGAATTGGTAGATGGAATGGCAGAAGGCCCTCTGTTCATCATTGAGCAGCGCATTGTATCGTGACGGATAGTAATACCCGTAAAAAGAGATTCGGATGCCTCGTGATTTGAACGGCTTATGGGGAGAATGGCCATCAAACTGTTCGGGGTGCAAGAGACAGAACATACGGCAGGCTTCCCGATGACCGGCCATTACCGCCAGACGACAGTAGCGTTCACGTTCCTCGCTCTTTTCGGCCAACCGTGCGGCGGCGAATGCCGCTTCTCCTGCTTTTCGTCGCCAGTAGCCGATAATATACCACAATGCCCCGATAACGAAAAGCAGGAGTATGAACAATAGTCTTGCATTCATCGTATTTTTATTTGAATGAAGCAGTCCGTTTCAATCCGGTTATTTACAACATTACAGTGTATTTCGGCGTAATCGGATATGGATGTAATGGCTTCATTGCTTATTATCAGAATCCGTTTTCACTCACTTGCAAAGTTAGCAAAATCGTGGCACTAATCTAAAATAGCACCGATAATTTGTAAGCCATATCACTCTTATATTATAAAGTCTTACCCATACAACTTCCTCTTTTAAGTGTACATGCTTTTATAAAGGATGTTTTTGCCCTTTTGACCGGTACACGGCAAATGGCATACAAGTCTGCTATATGCTGTGTACCCGTCTTTGGGGCAAAGCAAGGACGATGGCACATTTGCCACAAGTGTCAATCAAGCCAACCTGTTGTCCTTGCAGCAACCTCCACCATCTGTCCTTTTGTAACCGGCAATGCCGTCTGTCTGTTTTTATAGCTTCGCCCCACACCATCAGCGGAACGTCACAGGACTTGTCCGCAAGAGACATTCACTCACCTTATGGCAGCAGAGCTGCTATGGGGTGAGTGAAAGACTCTTTACGGAAGCCAAACATGAAAAGACCGTACACCTCGGTCACAAACTGCCAAGGCTTACGCTTCGCCAGATTTGAGACTAAGTTGTACGGTCACTTCATCGGGAAGTTTGGACCGGCAAGCCACAGACGCTCCACTGCCCACCCATTCCTTTTATAAATCTTGCACCTATTCTACATGTCTATATGACAACCTCTTGTAGTAAGAAAGCATGTTCTGTTTGTCAGTCAGCTCTGTCGTAGTCATATTTCCCGCAAAGTAAGCCGCCTTTTACCAAACATCAAATCGCCACTATCGCTGGAACGAGAAATCTTCCTCTGAACGTCAGAGCGTATTTCTTGTCCCCGGTTTGTCTTATCGGTATTCTTGGGCGGCAGTTGATGGCAGAAAATATCCCTCAGCAGGCTGAACAGCCTTCAAAAAGAGGGAAAAAGAAAAATTATCAGAGTTATGGCAAAGACGATAGACATAGAACTTCAAAAGCAGTTGGACAAGCCACAGGTATGGTTCTGTAAGTATTTTCCTGCACGCATACGCAATGTGAGCGAGCGTGAGATAGCAGACCGCAAGTTAGTCTTTGATTTCAAGGATGGACGGGCATACGAAGAGGTTGCTCAACGCACGGCAGCCAACATGACCGAACGTTATGGAACATCATGCACCAACATTGTATTTTCTCCCGTACCGGCATCCACCGATAAGAAGAACGAGATACGTTACAAGGCATTCTGCCAAAGGGTATGCGAACTGACCGGAGCTATCAATGGTTATGACCATGTATCAGTGAGTGGTGAGAGGCTGACCATTCACGAGAACCGTAAGGCAGAGAAAGAAGTCCGTAAGGTAAACGTCATTGAGTTTGATTCGGCTTTTTTCAACGGCAGGTCTGTAGTAGTCTTTGATGATGTGATAACCAAAGGGCTGAGTTATGCTACTTATGCCAATCAGCTTGAAAGCCTTGGTGCTAATGTACTCGGAGGTATATTCCTCGCAAGAACCCATTACAAAGTGAAATAATATGACCCAGACAAAGTATGATAAGGCAGTGTCCGTTTGCTTCAGTGGACACCGTAATATTCCATTCCTATATAGGAAGCAACTGAAGCTGCAATTAAAGGCAGCGATAACCAAGGCATACGTTGGAGGTTATCGTCATTTTTACTGTGGTTGTGCCATGGGGTTTGATATGCTGGCGGCAGAAGTTGCCCTTGCGTTGCAGTCCGAATTGTCTGGTCTGCAAGTTATTGCCGTAGTACCGTATCGCGGACAAGCCGAGCGGTGGAACGATGCGATGAAAGCCCGGTACGATACCATCCTCCGTAACTCGGATGATGTTATCATCCTGAGCGAACACTACTACCATGGCTGTTTGCTTCGACGCAACGACTATATGGTTTTTCACAGTTCGTCTCTTATTGCCTGGTATGACGGCAAGCCCAAGGGTGGTACGTTTTATACTTATCGTAAGGCTACAGCGAATGGGCTAAAAGTTATGAATCTCTATGACAGTTCAATCGTATAACAGACATCTTGTTTTCGCATATTCTGAGCCGTAGCGGTAATTCCTTTGCCATTCATGTAAAGGCTGTTTTGTCAGCCATAGCGTGATATGGCAAAGTACGCTATTGGTTCTGATGTATTGCCCGGCTTTACCTATGTGCCGGTTTAGTTGGTGTTGCTGTACTTTTATATCTTCGGAGGCTCCATCCTCCTT
>NZ_JBCNZM010000277.1:0-3285 GCF_040227615.1 Bacteroides sp. RTP31139st1_H2_RTP31139_211217
GTCGCTATATAATTTGGTGAATTGGAGTTATTTTCATATTTTTGCATCCCGAAGAGTTTCTCTTAAAGAGAGAAACATCTTTTGCATACCTTTTCCGACCGAATTTTTATGTCGTAAAGAGGGGCTTTGCAGGGGGTGGACTCAGAAAGATGAGAATAGATGACTATTGTAGTTGAAACACATAGAAAGTTGCTGATATACAGACCGATACGCATATCGGGATGAACCATGAGTACGTTCTTTTCTCAAAAAACACATGTCAAAACAGTATGGTGAATGTATTGGACAAGGATAAGATACTGTGGTATGTCATGCGGGCCTACAAGAACGAGAATACTGCCGAAGATCGGCTCTCTAATGAAACGTATGGCTTAGAGTATTTCATACCCAAGCAGAAAGTCCTTCGCACTGTCAAGGGCAAGAAAGTCTTTTTCATGGTACCCGTCATCCATAGTCTGGTGTTTGTGCATGCAAGTCATCAGAAGATTGTTGATTTCAAACACAATTATTATTACGACCTACAGTTTGTCACATGGAAAAGTGGCGGAGAACTTGTCTATCTGACTGTACCTGATGAAGACATGACCAACTTCATCAAGGTGTGCAAGCAGGCAGATGAAGAGGTACACTTCTACAAAATCAGCGAAATCAACAAGGAAAAAGATAAAATCAACATTGAAAAAGGTAAAAGAGTAAGGGTACATGGCGGACCGTTCGACCAGGTGGAGGGCTACTTCATAAAAGTGGCAAAAAAGAGAGGTCGGCAGCTTGTCGTCATTATTCCCGACCTACTGGCGGTTTCAGCTGAGGTGAAGCCGGAATATATTCAAATCATAGACTGAGATTATGGAAACACGAATTACCCCCCCCGAATTGATTGATACAGAGGGATTAGTACAGGACAGACCGACACAAACGGCCTATTAAAGTTAGATAGAGAATGAGTTTAATTTGGATTGTCAACATCCTGTCGGTATTCTTCCTGTGCGTGTTTTTCGCAGGAATCGTGATACCGCAGATTCTGCTCATCGCCTTCCGCAGGCGACTGTTCGACGAGCCGGACGAGCGGAAGATACATCAGTGTGTAGTGCCTCGCCTTGGCGGTATGGCCTTCAAGCCCGTAGTGTTCTTCTCCTTTGTCCTGCTTTTGGCGGTCAATGTCTCAACCGGACATGATGAGCTGCTTAAGGATTTTCTAATTGGACAGCTAAAATATTTTACAGGTGCACTGTTAGTTATTAGCCATGACCGCTATTTTCTTGATGAAATAGTAGATAAAATATGGGAACTGAAAGATGGCAAAATCACTGAGTATTGGGGAAACTATTCTGATTATCTTCGTCAGAAAGAGGAAGAACGCAAGAGCCAAGCTGCAGAATACGAACAATTTATTGCGGAACGTGCCCGATTGGAAAGGGCTGCGGAGGAAAAGCGAAAACAGGCTCGTAAAATAGAACAGAAGGCGAAAGGTGCTTCAAAGAAAAAAAGTACTGAAGGCGGAGGGCGTTTAGCTCATCAAAAATCAATAGGAAGTAAGGAAAAAAAGATGCATAATGCCGCTAAATCCCTAGAGCACAGGATTGCAGCCTTAGGAAATGTAGAAGCTCCGGAAGACATTCGCAGAATTCGTTTCAGGCAAAGTAAAGCATTGGAGCTCCATAATCCATACCCTATAGTCGGTACGGAAATTAATAAAATATTTGGGGATAAGGCACTGTTTGAAAATGCATCTTTTCAAATTCCTCTAGGAGCAAAAGTGGCGTTAACTGGTGGTAATGGAACCGGAAAAACAACTTTAATCCAAATGATCTTAAACCATGAAGAAGGAATTTCTATTTCACCTAAGGCAAAAATAGGTTACTTTGCACAGAATGGTTACAAGTACAACAGTAATCAGAATGTCATGGAGTTTATGCAGGAGGATTGTGATTACAATATATCAGAAATTCGTTCAGTGCTAGCATCTATGGGGTTCAAACAGAACGATATTGGAAAAAGCTTATCTGTTTTAAGCGGTGGAGAAATTATAAAATTGTTGCTAGCTAAAATGCTCATGGGTAGATATAACATCCTACTAATGGATGAACCCAGTAACTTCCTTGACATACCAAGTTTAGAGGCTTTGGAAATACTAATGAAGGAGTATGCCGGAACTATCGTGTTTATCACCCACGATAAACGCTTACTCGAAAATGTAGCTGATGTAGTTTATGAAATTAGAGATAAGAAAATAAATCTGAAACATTAAATTTAAGGTAGTCGCTGATCAGTATAGTCTGTTCTGGCTGGCGGCTCCATTGTTAAAAAGTATAAAGACTTTTTTCTAAAAATATTATTCGTTGAGAATGAGATTGGAGGGTTTATATTGTTTATACGAGTAGTTCCGTACGACCCCTTGTAAGCAGTCAAAAATTGGCTCATAATTGAAATCTCTATCTTCGCTGCGAACAAAAATTTTAGGATTTATGTATAGCAGTGAAGATCTTGAAAGGTTTTACTTTCAGTACCAGACCGAGGCTTTGCCTCATGGAGAATCTCTCCAATCGTTTTGTGTTAAGAACAAAGTTCCTTATAACATCTTTCAGAAATGGTACAGGGATACCCGGAAAAAAGTAGTTGAAGTCCAGGTTGATGGTGCTCCTGTAATCGGTCATGAGGAACAATCCGGTGCCATTGATCAACCTCAACCGGTATCACCAGGCAGAACTGATCACCCTGTTCGTATTTGGGTTGAGATTCGTATCAGCAATGGCTTGCATTTGTTCCAAAAGAATTTAAGCTACCCGGATTTGGTTCGTATGGTAGAGAAACTGGAGGGGTTATGCTGAGTGTTACCGGTCTGAATCATTTTTATTATGTCCGTGATTTCACCGATATGCGTTGTAAGCACAGCCGTGTGTTGTCTATCATTCGTGAACGGCTTCACCGGGAACCCAGAGATGGGGATGTCTTTATAGTCATGTCTCGCAATCGCAGAATAGTCCGTATGTTTTCATTTGATAATCGTTCATATAGTCTGTTTGAAAAGAAGTTTGTTGCCGGTTATCAGTTCATGAAAGTTGAGCGAAATGGGGCAGATACTGTTTATCGGATTGCCTGGAAGGACGTGGTTTTGATTCTTGAGAATCCTATAGTTAAAACATTAAAAATCAGATAATCAATCTATTTATCCACTTGCGGTTTTGCGATTATTTTATTACCTTTAATACTGTAAATCAAAGGTTTAAGTATGATCGATCTGCAAGATATAATTACAACAAAACGAGAGTTGTTGAGTAGGGAAAC
>NZ_JBCNZM010000278.1:0-3154 GCF_040227615.1 Bacteroides sp. RTP31139st1_H2_RTP31139_211217
GTGGTATATGTGTCCGTACTACTGGAGTTCTTTGAATATGCCATTGACCCTGCAATGCTCGACCACTGGGGCGGCATACTGACCGACATTCACGGACGCATCAAACAATGGATGATTTACCACGACGGCAATCTTGTGTACAGCAAAATTGCGACGGTACTGCTTATCTGCATCACTTGTGTCGGAACGCGGAACAAGAAGCATCTGGAGTTCAACGCACGCCGGCAGGTGGTGTATCCATTGACGAGCGGGTTGTTGCTGCTCGTAATCTCCGTATGGATGTTCGGCCATACGATGGGAACAAGGCTTTATACCTTACCTTTGAATATCATTCTCTATATGATTGCCTCCATTGCTGGCGTAGTACTGGTACATATTGCATTAGACAACATTTCGAAGTTCATCAAGGAGGGACTGATGAAAGACCGTTTCAACTTCGAGAATGAAAGTTTTGAACAATGTGAGGAAAAAGTCGAGAATGAATACAGCGTAAATATCCCCATGCGGTACTACTATAAGGGTAAATTCCGCAAGGGATGGATTTCTGTAAGTAACTGCTTCAGAGGAACATGGGTAGTTGGAACACCGGGGTCGGGCAAGACTTTCAGTATCATAGAGCCGTTTATCCGACAGCATTCGGCCAAAGGTTTCGCCATGGTGGTGTATGACTACAAGTTTCCGACATTGGCGACCAAGCTCTACTACCATTACAAGAGGAACGAGAAACTGGGCAGAGTACCCAAAGGGTGTAAGTTCAACATGATTAATTTTGTGGATGTGGAGTACAGCCGTCGGGTGAATCCAATTCAGGCAAAGTACATCAACAACCTCGCGGCGGCCAGCGAAACGGCGGAAACATTATTGGAAAGCCTACAAAAGGGTAAGAAAGAGGGCGGCGGCGGAAGCGACCAGTTCTTCCAAACCTCGGCGGTAAACTTCCTTGCCGCCTGTATATACTTTTTCGTGAATTATGAGCGTGAACCCTACGATGCCAACGGCAAGCCTCTATATGCGGAAAGACAGCAAGATCCGCAGACCAAATTCTGGAAACCGACAGGTATCGTGCGTGACCGTGAAGGCGGCAATATCGTGGAACCTGCCTACTGGCTGGGAAAGTATTCGGACATGCCACATATTCTGTCATTCTTGAATGAAAGTTATCAGACGATTTTCGAGGTACTGGAAACTGACAATGAGGTTGCTCCGCTACTTGGCCCGTTCCAGACAGCTTTCAAAAATAAGGCAATGGAGCAACTGGAGGGTATGATTGGCACGTTACGTGTTTATACCTCGCGTCTGGCAACCAAAGAGAGCTACTGGATATTCCACCGGGATGGCGATGACTTCGACCTGAAGGTGAGTGACCCGAAGAATCCGAGTTACCTGCTGATTGCAAATGACCCGGAAATGGAGTCCATCATCGGCGCATTGAACGCTCTTATCCTAAACCGCCTCGTTACCCGTGTGAATACCGGGCAGGGGAAAAATATTCCCGTGAGTATTATAGTGGACGAGTTACCGACACTCTACTTTCACAAAATAGACCGTCTGATAGGTACGGCGCGAAGCAATAAGGTGAGTGTAACGCTCGGCTTTCAGGAACTACCGCAACTGGAAGCCGATTATGGTAAGGTAGGTATGCAAAAAATCATTACGACGGTAGGCAATGTGGTCAGCGGCTCGGCACGTGCCAAAGAAACGCTGGAATGGTTGTCCAATGACATCTTCGGCAAGGTGGTACAGGTCAAAAAAGGCGTGACCATTGACCGGGACAAAACAAGTATCAATCTCAATGAAAATATGGATAACCTTGTGCCTGCCTCGAAAATCTCGGATATGGCAACCGGATGGATATGCGGTCAGACGGCACGGGATTTTGTGAAGACGAAAACAGGTATGGGCGGTTCAATGAATATTCAAGAATCGGAAGAGTTCAAGACTACAAAGTTCTTCTGTAAAACAGATTTTGATATGGCAGCAATCAAGAAAGAGGAAGCGGCGTATGTGCCGCTGCCGAAGTTCTACACCTTCAAGTCGAGAGAGGAACGGGAACGCATCCTATACAAAAACTTTGTACAAGTAGGACAAGATGTGAAAGAGATGATAAAGGACGTTCAGAACAAGCGTAACGCGAAATAAAAATCCGGCTGTCTGATATAAGAAGAACAAAAACCGCCAGTACAATCGTACTGACGGTTTACTACTAATCTTCTTCCGGTTTATCAGGAGAACTGCCCGCTTAATAATTTGGTGAGTTGCTGATGGCAAATTTTTTCGTATTCCTCTTTGTCAGTACCGCATTCAATTGCCCTGTCCATGACATCCCCTAACTCGTTGAAACAAACTTCTTCATTGACACACTCTACATCTTTGTCTTTCAACAGATATATCTCATAATAATCTGACCCATTAAGTGCAATAATAACGTATCCGGCGTGTAACAGTCCGTTTACTTTGATACGAAGTGCAGGCAGCTCTTTGAAGATGGTGGCTGCAAACTCTGAGATACCCCATGACATGAGGACGGGCATAGGGGTAAGTCCTATTAACTGCTCTTTAATGGTCTGTGCTAGTTGCATTACATACTCTTTTTCCATAACTGTGCGATGTTTATGATGATTATTGTATTTTTTATTCGAACCATTCCGGGTTGTCCTTTTTCAGTTCGGCAACCAGTTCTACGTCTGTAAGTCGTAAGTTTGCCATATCGGTAAAGAAGAAAACCTCGTTATAGATTCTTTCGGCTTCCTTGCTTGCGAAGCCTTCATTTTCATCGTTGAAACTACCGGGCTGAAGGGCATCGAGCAAGGTAGTCGAGCCGATAAGGAGTTCTTCACCCTCGTTGGATTCCACCACACGGCAAGGATAGTTATTGCCGCCAAATTGTACTTCTTGTGTTTTCATACGCTTGTTATTTTATTATTTTAATGGGATATGCTTTCCGTTTGTCTTGAGGTATTCCATAAGACACTTTGCTTCTTCATGTGATGCACGATTGCGGTCATCATAGAGACGTGTCTCGTCCGCCATCACAATGATGCACTCCTTAAACAACCTATAGAGGCTCTGTTGCAGTGTGGGGTGCATATCAGGTATAGCGGCTGCAAAACGCTTGGGATTGAAACTAAAACTATTCACTGCCATTTCCCATTCT
>NZ_JBCNZM010000279.1:0-3265 GCF_040227615.1 Bacteroides sp. RTP31139st1_H2_RTP31139_211217
GTCATGGCCCATCAGCGTGCGTCCGGTCATCAGCAGGTCGGGGCGTGCGGCGTACAACCCTTCGTCAACCAGACAATATTCCTGCTCCCAGCCCAGATAGGCAACCACTTTCTTTACTTCCGGATTGAAATAGTGGCATACGTCGACGGCAGCCTTGTCTACGGCACGCAGGGCTTTCAGCAACGGTGCCTTGTAGTCCAGAGACTCACCGGTATAGGCGATGAAAATAGTCGGGATGCAGAGCGTGTCGTCTACGATGAATGCCGGGGAGGAGGGGTCCCATGCCGAGTAGCCACGTGCCTCGAACGTATTGCGGATACCGCCGTTCGGGAAACTGGAAGCGTCCGGTTCCTGCTGCACGAGCAGTTTGCCGGTGAATTCCTCCATCACGCCGCCTTTGCCGTCGTGTTCCACAAAAGCATCGTGCTTTTCGGCAGTACCTTCGGTCAGCGGATGAAACCAGTGCGTATAGTGGGTCGCCCCCATTTCAACCGCCCATTTCTTCATACCTGCGGCAACCTCGTCGGCTATGCTGCGGTCCAGCGGAGCTCCGTTGTCAATCACATCCGTCAGTTTGGCATACACCTTGCTCGGCAGATAGCGGAACATCTTCTCCTTGTTGAATACATACTTGGCAAAATACTCTGACGGACGTTCCGCCGGGACTGCCACTGCAACGGGTTTCTTCTTGAACGCCGTCTCTACTACTCTGAATCTCAATTTTGACATAATACCTTAGAGTTGTAATTGTTGGTTTAATAAAATATAAAATCATTATGCACCGTAGGCAGACTCGCCGTGTTCGTAAATGTCGAGTCCTTCTTCCTCCACACGTTTGGAAACGCGGAGGCCGTGGATTTTGTCGAGTCCTTTGAAGATGATGAATCCCATGCCTGCTGCCCATGCGCCTACTACGAGTGCACCGAATACCTGCGCTCCGAGAAAGCTCCAGCCTGCACCGTAAAACAGTCCCTCACTGGTGGAAAACAGTCCGGTGAGGATGGTTCCCGTGAAACCGCAGACGCCGTGTACGGAACTGGCCCCTACGGGGTCGTCAATTTTCAGTGTCCGGTCGATGAATTCCACCGAATAAATCATCAGGATGCCGCAGATGGTGCCGATGATTACCGCCCCGAAAGGAGAAACCATGTCACAACCGGCCGTGATGCCTACCAATCCGGCCAGAATGCCATTCAGTGTCAGAGACAAGGAGGGTTTGCCATATTTCATCCAGCTTACCGCCAATGCAAAGAAACCGCCTGCGCAGGCTGCCAGATTGGTGGTGAGGAATACATGCGAGATGGCCCTTGCATCGTTCGTAGTGGCTGCTGCCAACTGTGAACCGGGGTTGAAGCCGAACCATCCGAACCAAAGGATGAATACACCCAGTGCCGCAATCGTGAGGTTATGTCCCGGAATGGCTCTTGACTTGCCGTCTTTGCCGTATTTTCCGATGCGCGGGCCGAGGATGGCCGCACCTACCAGGGCAATCCAGCCGCCTACGGAGTGGACGATGGTGGAACCTGCGAAGTCATGGAAAGTTGTTCCGAATGTTTCCATCATGAAGGAACCTGCCTCACCGTTCATCAGCCAGCCGCCGCCCCAAGTCCAGTGACCGGAAACGGGATAAATCAGCACACTGATGAAGATGGTGTAAACCAGGTACATGGAGAATTTGGTACGTTCTGCCATAGCGCCGGACACGATGGTGGCAGCCGTTGCGCAGAATACAGTCTGGAATACCAGGAAACCTTCCGTGGGAAGCCCGCCTCCGTCGTAGAACGAGAGGTCGAAGAAATGGGGCATTCCTATGAATCCGCCTGCACCGAACATCAGTCCGAAACCGATGAACCAGTAGAGCAGACTGCCAAACATGAAGTCAACGAAGTTCTTCATCAGGATATTGGCCGTATTTTTTACTCTTGTAAAACCGGCTTCGACCAGTGCAAAGCCCGGCTGCATGAAGAATACCAGCATGGCTGCAAGCAACATCCATACAGTGTTCAGTCCGTTGGTCAGTTCACTTAAAATAAGTTTATCCATAATTTCTTGTTGCTTTTAGTTGTATTGTATTTTCTTAGTTGTGGTTTGTAGCTGCCCGTTATCTTTCTTGTTCGGCATTGTAGAGTGCGATGTCGCCTCTCTCTGCAGTACGTATGCGTATGGCATCCTCAATGGGGATGACGAAGATACGTCCGTCGCCGATTTCACCGGTTTGTGCAGATTTGATGATGGCTTGTACGGTCTTTTCCGCATTCTTGTCGCGTACCACGATGGAGATAAGAATCCGTTCGATGGAACTGGTGTCGTACATGACACCACGGTAGATACGGGCTTGTCTGGATTTCCCGATGCCCCGTACATCATAATAGGAGAACCATTCGATGTCCGCTTCGAGCAGCGCGTCCTTCACGTCCTCGAACTTGGTCTTTCGGATAATAGCTTCAATCTTTTTCATACCTTAAATAATTTACGATTAGACAATTTACGATTTACCGTTCGGTGTGTGTAAATCATAGGTTTTTCATCTTAGAAACTTAGTCCGACTACGAAATAGGCACTTTCAGACCTTGGATTCCAGGTTGCTTTGGCAAACAACGGGAGGGAGAAGGAATCGGTGATTTTGATGTCTTTTGATACTCCCAGACTGACGTCGCATACGGCAAATCCGTTGGCTCCATAGAAGTCCGTGGCCCAAGGGGTAGCGCCTATCTCGGCCGCCCAGTCCAGTCCGCCCAGTGTGAAGGGGGCTGCCACGGAGATGTAGGATGAATAAGCACGGTCACCGTCTTTGTCAACACCGTCGTCGCCTGCAAAGTTGGTATACCAGTTTATGGCTACGGGGCCGAAATCATAGCCGATTTGCGCTTCGAACAGATGTGAGTTGGCAGCATTGTGTGCACCGTACTGGAAGTATTTGGCTGTCACCCCATCTCCGGTCACATTGTACCAGTAGTCCGTCACCGATACGCTGAAGCCTCCGGTTGAATATCCCAGTATGAGGTCGAACTCTTTCGTGTCCGAACTCTCGATGCCTACGGAGCCCCAAGCTCCCAGAGAGAAACCTTTGTAGGCGATGGATGCGCTCGGCTGGAGGCTTACCCCTCCCAAATCCTGGCCACGCCACACGTAACCGCTTACGAGGTCGACGCCTGCCGACGCTTCCACTTTATCCTGAGCCTTTGCCGTGAAAGGCATTGCCATTGATAACAGCGCCATTGCCATTATTCCCCATTTTACACTTCTTGTTTTCATACCTTTTTAC
>NZ_JBCNZM010000280.1:0-3207 GCF_040227615.1 Bacteroides sp. RTP31139st1_H2_RTP31139_211217
GCTACAACCAAACCTCAAAGTGTAAAAGGTGCATTTGTTCGAATGCTTACAGTTATAGTCCCTATAAGCCATAAAATAACCCCACTCTGCCAACTTCCCACGAAGCGGCGAAGTGGGGTTTATATTATCATATAACCGAAATTTTACCGCCGTAAAGTTTACGACGGTAAAATTTCGGTTGCCATAAGGTTAAAAAAACATATATTATCCCTTATATATATCCAAACTCTTGTTTAGAACAAAAGGAATATCTATATTTGCAATGTCATCGCTCGAAGAACGAAGGACTTGGTTGCCCGCATTACCGTAAATGCGGTTTTTTTATGTCCTCATTTTTCTCTGTTTATATATTTGTTTTGGTAATAAGGTTGATTATCACAATCAACACAGAATCCTGTAATTAATGCGTAATCCGGTTGTATATATTCAACTATGACAACATACTGTTTACCCCTATACCAATAATAGTCACGAAGAGTTCCGTCATCTTCAATGTACTGAAAATAAGTAATGCGCTTATCTTCTTTATTTTCTAAAATAGGCCTTATCCAATGTACCCTATTAGCTCTTTCTTCACGAAACTCTCGTATTTTACCAGAAGTTTTATACTTTCCACCTTTGATAGTACGAGTAACCACATGAACAAATTTCTCACAGTACCGTTCAAAATCAACGGGAAGATTATCTTTTTCGCTATTTTTATACAAATATGGTTTTACTTTTAAAGGAATACCATCAATAATTACGGTATTCTCAAAAAAGTCTCGATGAAAAATGCCATAAAGTTCATCCATTTTTTCCTGTTCCGTTTCCGCAACCCCGTCTGCAAAATACGGTTTTAAAGCTCCTAATTCATCTGCCACTGTCATTGCGCTTACGAGGTTGGTGATCAAAAATATTAAATTTAATTTCTCCTGGTTCTGTACCTTCATCCAAAACATAACCAGATTTCATTTCAATATAGTTGATCAGTTCTTTTTTTGCCAAACTTCCATCTTTCTTCAAATGAAGACCTCTCGCTTTATAAGCTACTGCACCTATGAAAAAATCTGCTAACTGTATAAATTGTGATTCATGGGAGCGTATATGCTGAAAAGAAAGAAAAGGCGATTTGCCATGAAACTTATTAAAGAAAATCTCTTGGATTTTATTAAGTTTAGCACGTCCTTTCGTATCTTTTATATCCAAAAAAACGCGGTAATTATTCATTGTAGGAGGATTGGTATATGGATTGACAAGCAAGTAATAAATCATTTTATAATAAAAATTATCATGCTCGCCATTATTGAAAGACAGATTGTCTAAACGGTCTTTGTACTTAACAAGGATACATCTGAATTCCATATTTGAGTCGAAAAAGTAATCGATAAGTTCTTTATACATATCAATATGGGTGTTACTGATTGTATTCCATTTTATCTCATGTAAAATATTATATTCCCGTTTAATCGTTTTTATGCATTGCTTCATTTCTTCAGTCTGTTCCTTTGGCACCTTTATATAACCGATACACATGACAGGAAAATGATCATGCTCTAAATGACAGCTTTCATCTATATAGAATGTAAATTGTTCTTTGTTCATATCCAAAAAGTTAAATAAAAAAATATTTTACGCTTTTATTTTATCGAAATCTTGCCGAATCTCTTCTATAAATCGAATATTATATTTTATTAGTTCATACAAGGCTATAAATTGGTTCATGGTATTACTCTGGCGATATTGTAACTTTCCTGTATATTTTTTTATTACTGCTGAATAATAATCAATGGCCTTTTGATTTCCAAGTTTTATTTTGAAATTCCCTAAAATACTATCACTATAGTCTAATTCATTGCACTTTTGGAGAAAATTCAAACATGCAATTTCTATATTTTTCCAATAGGAAAGATCAATTTCCAATAATAGCCTTTCTATATTATGACACAATTTATTTTGAACTTCGTAATAATTATGTATAACAGTTTTTGTCGGATTGGATGCTAATTTTAAACTCTGATAATATAAGTCACTCATATCGTTAAAATGAAAATTTTCATTAATTATTATCTTAGCAAAATTTCGATTACTAAGAGGTGTAGTTATTTCATATATAGCAATTATAAATTCATTAATTATAGGCTCAATTAGTTTGTAATGTCTTAATAATTTCGCTCGTTCTTTTTCACGTATATTTTCTTCATGCTTTTTCTTCTCTTCTTCCGAAATTATCTTTGATTGCTGAAGAGAAAGTGCATTTAAAAATAAGCCTATAAATAAAACCCCACTTACCGTTTCTATTGCGACCAACAATCTTCCTAATGTAGTAATTGGAGCTATATCTCCAAAGCCTAATGTTGTTATAGTAACCATACTAAAATATAAACAATCCCACCAATTTTCTAAATCTGAATTTGCAGACCAAGTTTCTGTCGGCAAAAACAAGAAAACAGTAGCGAAAACAGGGATTATCAGAAAATATAATATTCCCCCAAAAAGAGGTGATTTATTATTTAAGTATCTCATAACCATTACACATTATTGAATAAGTGCAAAGATACAGCTTTTAATGATAAAATAAATAGAATAGCTTAATTTTCAAATTACTGAAATGATACCCCTCCGGACCGCTGTCCTTTGGAGTATCACCATTCAAACAAGAAAAGAAGCTTCATCCTGTTTCACAACTGTATGAAGCCATTGCTATGACAAATACCAATACGCAGTTTGGGATTTCCTGCCTCACGGTAGTAGTTTCACCGGTATAAAACAAAAACATGGACTTATTCTTTCGGCAGCGGATAGCTCTCGGACAGCTTGTCCTCACGTGCCTGCCGTTTTATCTCGTTCTCGTCGAAGTTGTTGCGGATGAACTCGTGCAAGTCCGACTCCTTGTAATACGTCTTGTGATATATCGAATAGAACTTCAGCACCCCGTTATTCCGGTATCGTTGCAGCGTGCGTTTGCTGATGCGCAGCAACAGGCATACTTCCTGATTGTCGTACAGACGCTCTCCGTTCAGGTAGTTCAGGTGTTTTTCCCTCGTTTCCGCCTTGTCCAGCTTCCGGGAGATACGGTACAGCTCACCCATGATACGTTCCATCCATGCTTCAAATTCCGTTTTATCTACTAACATACGCTTTCCTCCTTAAAAGTTCCCGATAACATAATAGCTCTGGTTATCGGATGATTTTAGAATGATTTCTTTCTCACGCATGAACTTGATG
>NZ_JBCNZM010000281.1:0-3025 GCF_040227615.1 Bacteroides sp. RTP31139st1_H2_RTP31139_211217
TTCGGTGTTACCGAAGATGTAGACCTGATTATGGGTACATTCAGCAAGTCATTGGCTTCCATCGGTGGTTTTGTTGCTGGAGACAAGGCGGTAATCAATTGGCTGCGCCACAATGCCCGTTCCTATATATTCCAGGCAAGTAGCACACCTGCTGCTACGGCTGCAGCCCGCGAGGCGCTTCACATCATCAAGTCCGAACCTGAACGCATCCAACGTCTGTGGGACATCACTAACTATGCCTTGAAGAAGTTCCGCGATGCAGGCTTCGAAATCGGTGAGACAGAATCTCCTATCATTCCTCTCTATGTGCGTGATACAGAGAAGACATTTATAGTAACGAAGCTGGCTTTTGACGAAGGTATCTTCATCAACCCCGTTATTCCACCTGCATGTGCTCCACAAGATACACTGGTGCGTGTAGCGTTGATGGCTACCCATACGGTCGAACAAGTGGATTATGCTGTAGAAAAATTGACTAAATGTTTCAAGGAATTGGGTATCATCAAGTAAACTTGATTTAAACAGATATTCGGAAAACCGTTTAATAATGATTAGGCGGTTTTTTTTATAGACAAAGCGAAGTAGGATTAAAATTAAATCGTAAAGTACATGAAAAAGAACTTCTTCATCATTACTGCTGTAGTATGCGGAATGAGTTGTACCACCACTGCCTATGCGCAGTTCAAAATCGGTGGAAAGAAAATCAATGTGACCAAAGTTGTCCAAGCCGGTACAGATGCCGTCAAGGCCATTTCATTGTCCGATGCTGACATTGCAGCGATGAGCAAGGAATATATGGAATGGATGGATACGCACAATCCGCTGACAAAGCCCGATACGGATTACGGCAAGCGTCTGGAGAAGCTGACCGGAAACATCAAGGAAGTGGACGGCTTGAAGGTGAACTTCGGTGTTTATGAAGTAATAGATGTGAATGCCTTTGCGTGCGGTGATGGTAGTGTACGCATCTGTGCCGGACTGATGGACATTATGACGGATGATGAAGTGATGGCAGTTGTCGGTCACGAGATAGGTCACGTCATCCATACGGATTCCAAAGATGCGATGAAGAATGCTTACCTTCGTTCGGCTGTGAAGAATGCTGCCGGTGCGGCAAGTTCTACGGTATCCAAATTGAGTGATTCTGAACTGGGTGCCATGGCCGAGGCATTGGCAGGTGCTCAATACTCCCAGAAGCAGGAGACGGAAGCGGATGATTACGGCTTTGAATTCTGCATCAAGAATAATCTCGATCCGTATGCCATGTACAATGCTTTGAACAAATTGCTTGAACTTTCAGCGGAAGCACCGAAGGAATCCAAGTTCCAGAAGATGTTCTCTTCTCATCCGGATACAGCCAAGCGCGTGGCACGTGCCAAGGAGAAAGCGGATGAATATATGAAGGATAAGAAATAACTATCCGTTGCTTACTATGATGAAGTGGGATCAGAGGTTTCTCTGAATCCCACTTTTTTTGTGCCGAGACTATGATATGGGCTTCTGAGGGAGCTAATGGGATAGTTCGTTAGTTCACAGTGCTGAACACTTTGTTTTAGCTATAGAAAACAAAGTGTTTTTCTATAGCTAAAACAAAGTGTTCTTTTAAGGGAAACGAAGTGTTCTCTTTAATGAAACACACTGTTCGGTTAAGGGAAACACTTTGTTCTGTTTGGTAAAACTTCTTTTATTTACTTATTTGCTTTTAAATTAGAATAATTTTAGTATGTTTGCCACATTATTTATGAAAAACATGACTTTTGTATGAAAAAGAAAGACTTCCTCTTTATTTTTGTTCTGGTGATAATATTCCTGCCATTCTTTGTGAGTGAATCCATCTACAATTGGTATAAGTCTTTCAACGCTGCACATGGCATGGTAATGAGTTTCGTTAAATTCGGAATTCTTGCTACACTGGGTGAGATGCTGGGACTTCGTATCAGTGCCGGAGTCTATAACCGAAAAGGATTTGGCGTACTGCCGCGTGCCGTAGTGTGGGGACTGCTGGGAATGGGTATCAATGCGGCCATGATAATCTTCTCCAAAGGTGTGCCGCAATTCATGGAATATATGGGAATGGCAAATGCCGCCGCCATTATAAACGGAGAATTCTGCCTGGACAAATTATGGATAGCCTTCGCCATTTCAGTTGCTATGAATACCATTTTCGCTCCGGTATTCATGACATTCCATAAGATTACGGATACGCATATCCTGGATTGTGGCGGTTCGCCTCGCAGCCTCCTCACTCCTATCCCGATGACCCGCATCATTACGCATCTGAATTGGGATGCACAATGGAATTTTGTCTTCAAGAAAACAATTCCTTTCTTCTGGTATCCGGCACACACCATCACATTCCTCCTGCCGGGAGAAATGCGGGTGCTGTTTGCAGCGATATTGGGTGTGGTGCTCGGGGTATTGCTGGCTATTGCGGCTCGGATGAAATAATCCGGCCTATATATTCTCGAATGATTTCAAGCAAGTCTTGCGGATAAGGTATAAAGAACTTCTCTATCATTTTCGGATACTGAGGTACAAAGGGTTTGGGTATCATTGTGACAAGGGTATCCAATTCTGCCTTCCGTTGCTCTTCAGTCTCTGAGACGGCGTAGCGGATAGTCCACCAGAACAAGAAAGTCTGGTTAAGATACCCTTTGGGGGTGATGACTTGCAGTTGTTTGTAGCGCTCGGACTGTAACATGATTTTAATTCTTTTCTCCTGTTCTTTCTCACTGATGGAACATAGAATGTCATACCATTCATCAAACTCCTGACGCAAGCAGGCGACAAATGCCCATTCGGCAATTCTATATTTGGCAAATTCTGGAATCTTCTTTAGAAGTACGAAGATATGTCCTATATTCAATTCGCCTTTATATAAACCTTTGACTTTTGTATAGTCTTCAATGGAAGTGATTGTGTGTAAAAGGGAGTAATATATTTCCGGACTCATCGGCACATGGTGTTCATCAATGAATTTCAGAGTATTCTGAAGCACCAGTTTTTTGTTTGTTCTGTTGTTGGC
>NZ_JBCNZM010000282.1:0-3150 GCF_040227615.1 Bacteroides sp. RTP31139st1_H2_RTP31139_211217
TCTTCGCATTCTCTTTGGTACGCACGGAGAAGATACCGATAATGGAAAGCAATATTCCGACGGCTGCAATCAGCATCGGAGCGATTACGGCCTTGAACTGCATCAGCGTATCACCCGAGTGGATAAAAGCCGCAGCACCGAGGGCAGCCGTAGCAAGGATAGAACCGCAATAACTTTCGTACAAATCAGCCCCCATACCTGCCACGTCGCCTACATTGTCGCCTACATTATCCGCAATCGTGGCAGGATTACGCGGGTCGTCTTCGGGAATACCGGCTTCCACCTTTCCCACAAGGTCGGCACCTACATCGGCAGCTTTTGTATAGATACCGCCACCTACGCGTGCAAACAATGCCTGCGTGGAAGCGCCCATACCGAAAGTCAGCATGGTAGTGGTAATGATGCAGAGTTTATGGGTGGGAGTCATTACATCTTCCGGAATTACAGCATTCAGCAACAGATACCAGAAAGATATATCAAGCAAGCCAAGGCCAACCACTACCAGTCCCATCACCGCACCGCTACGGAAAGCCACGCGTAGTCCGGCATTCAGCGATGTGCGTGCCGCATTGGCAGTGCGAGCCGATGCGTAGGTGGCCGTCTTCATACCCAAAAAGCCGGAAAGTCCGGAAAAGAATCCTCCGGTAAGGAAAGCAATCGGCACCCAGGAGTTCTGCACTCCGAAACCGTATGCCATAATGGAGAAAAGGATAACCAGCCCCAGAAATACCCAGCCCACAATCTTGTATTGTTGGCGAAGGTAAGACATAGCACCTTTGCGCACAGCAGCGGCAATCTTAATCATCTGAGGCGTACCCTCACTCTCTTTCATCATCTGACGATGGAAATACCAGGCAAAACAAAGTGCCATAATAGAAGCGGCTGGAACCAGCCAGAATAGGATTTGGTCCATAGCATTTATTCGTATTAAAAGGTTGAACGAAAGCCTAAAAATATTGATTTGAAACGAAATAAGCAAATGAAAAAGAAAAGAAATCCAAGCAAGCATGTATTTATACTGGCGAATAAAACAACAAGCAGTACCCTTTTTTACCTATTTTTTGTATTTAATGAGAAGAACAGAGCACATATAGATATATATTACAACTTTTATAGTACCTTTGCAACAAGTAAACAAGCTAAAAACAAAGGCATTATGAAACCAATCTATTCTAACCTGACATGCAAGATGCTGGCTTTGACATTATGCAGCATTATGCTGGCATTCCTATCCATAGGATGCGAACATGACGTCTACAATCCCGATAATGGAAAAGACGATGAGAAGACTCCCAACTCTTTTGATTTTTCTACGACATCTTCCATCCAAGTAAACGTAAAGTATGATGTCCCCGAAGGCTATAAAGTACTTTTTGAAATCTATCTTGAAGACCCGTTCACGATTGACAAAGATGGCCAGATTATAAAACGCACAGACCTGGAACCGGTCATCAGACGCATGACAGACGGTAACGGTGCATATAGCGGCAAGGAAATCATCAATTCGGACCATGGGGACGAAGCATATATCTATACTTCTTATATAGGGGTCCCCACCCTCTTCAAAACAGTTATTGCAGGAGATGCCATTACTGCCGACATCAAATGGGATTCCACCGATGATAATCCGCAAACACGGGCGGAGGGATGGCAGGCACCCAAAGGATACCATGTATTAGGAACATGGAGCTCCAAAGGATATCCTCATTATTTAGACACAGACAACAAAATCACAATTCCCGGTGATGTATTGACAATCATCAATACGACCTTGAAGGAAGGAGGCACATGCCCTAAGCAATACCGACAAGCCATAGATTTTGAAATCAATGATCCGGAAGGGCGCAATGCGGAAGTATCCATCCGGATAATTGGAGGAACCAGCGGTGCAGCGAGCGCCTTTGGCTATTATTGCTATAGGGCAGACGCATCTTTAAGTGAAATTAAAAAAGCCCCCAAATGCATTGTTTTTCCAAACACTCTGATGGATAATTATTATAATAAAAAGGCTTCCGGACTACAAGGCGGTGAAAGTGTAAAGCTTCATTACATAGACCCCGACGGAGTGGACCAAGGCACCGTATTTCCCAATGGAGTAAAAATCGGATGGTTCCTATTGAATGACAGCTTCTATGGCGGAAACAATAAGCCTTTCTACTCTACTACAAAGCTGAATGGGGACGGCCGTACACATACAGCCGCATTCCGCATCGATGATTTTGTCGTATTGTCCTTTGAAGATTGGACAGACCAAGACTATAATGATATACAATTCAACGTATGGTCCAACCCCATCGAAGCCATCATCAATCCGGATATTCCTGATATCAAACCTGACGGTGGCAACGAGGATAAGAAATACAGTCTGGAATACAAAGGAATCATCGCTTTCGAAGATAATTGGCCCAGAAAGGGTGACTATGACTTGAATGATGTTATTGTAAAATACCAGTCCGTATTGAACTTCAATGATGCCAATCAGGCCCTTTCTACAGAAGACACCTATGAGTTGCTTTGGTCCGGTGCCACTTTCAAAAATGGTTTCGCTTACCAACTGAATACAGAACGCAGCAATATGTCAACTGAAATATTGGAAGCCCCCACAAGTTTCAACGGACAAGGACTGGATACAGACCTTTCCAAAGCTACCGTCAATGTATTTCTAAGTGCGCTCGATGTAACAGAGAGAAATACAAAAACCGCTACATATAAGATAAAGAACACCTTCAAGACTCCACTATCACACGAAACGCTTGGAATTCCCCCTTATAATCCATTCATCATGGTACATGACGAATTGAAAGAATCACGCATCGAAGTGCATTTGGTCAACTATCCTCCTACTGAAAAGGCAGACATGGCTCTATTCCATACCGAAGAGGATTTGTCCTCTGTACCGACAAGCTATTATGTAGCCAATGGCAACTATCCTTTTGCCATTCATCTAAGTGGAGCCACAAACTTCAATACTCCTGAAACCCAGCCGATAGACAAGAGCTTTGAACATTTTATGGATTGGGTCAATTCCAATGGAACAGATTATAAGGATTGGTACAAATAACCGATAAAAGATACTCCTTATAAAGAAAATGGCAACCATTCACAGGGTTGCCATTTCTTATATCTTCCTATGTTGTAATATAGTAGAGC
>NZ_JBCNZM010000283.1:0-3147 GCF_040227615.1 Bacteroides sp. RTP31139st1_H2_RTP31139_211217
ACAGAAGACAACTGGCTGCTGACCATCCTCCGCATCCCGATGCAGAGCAACCAACGCGGCGTGCCGTTCATCACTGTGCCCATCGGCATTATCACCAATGACGGAATCATCGTTTCTGTCTGCTATCACCACACGGAGCTGATACCGGACTTCATTCAGCACACCCGCCGGAAGAACATAGTCGTCAACAATAAACTGGATTTGATTCTGCGAATCATCTACTCTTCCGCCGTCTGGTTCCTGAAGTATCTGAAACAGATAAACAACGATGTGGCCACCGCCGAAAAAGAGCTGGAGAAAAGCATCCGCAACGAAGATCTCCTGCAACTGATGAAGCTGCAAAAGACGCTGGTCTACTTCAACACTTCCATCCGTGGCAATGAAGTGATGATAGGACGGCTGAAAAACATCTTTCAAGACACCAATTATCTGGATTTGGAATTATTGGAAGACGTGGTCATCGAGTTGAAGCAGGCATACAATACCGTAAACATCTACAGTGATATCCTGACGGGAACCATGGACGCCTTCGCCTCCATCATCTCCAACAATGTGAATGCCATCATGAAACGTATGACAAGCCTCAGCATTACACTGATGATTCCCACGTTGATAGCCAGTTTCTACGGCATGAATGTGGACATCCACCTGGAGAGTTTTCCGCACGCGTTTATTTTCATCATACTTTTGTCGGCAATATTATCAGCAGTGACATTCGTATGGTTCAGAAGGATTAAGTGGTTCTAAACAGCATCATTGTCCGAAGTTCAGCGACAACTGCCCATCCCCCAAGAGATTAAACGTCAAGCGATGATAGGGTGTAGTACCCCGCTCAGCAATGGCGGCACGATGTTTCTTGGTGGGATACCCCTTGTTACGATTCCAGTCATAATACGGATATTCCTCGTGAAGGCGGTTCATGTAGTCATCACGATAGGTCTTTGCCAAAATGGAGGCGGCAGCGATGGAAAGGTACTTCCCGTCTCCTTTCACTACGGTAGTATGCGGCAAGTCCCGATATTTTTTAAAGCGGTTGCCGTCTATCAGCAGATGTTGCGGACGGACATTCAGTTGGTCAACAGCACGGTGCATGGCAAGAAAGGAGGCATTGAGAATATTGATTTTGTCAATTTCTTCGGGAGAGACGACGCCCACCGCCCATGCCAGAGCCTCTTTTTCAATCACTTCACGCAAGGTATAGCGTTGTTTTTCCGTCAGCTGCTTGGAGTCGTTCAAAAGTTCATTCTTAAAGTCCGTTGGCAGAATAACAGCAGCGGCATAGACCGCACCGGCCAGACAGCCGCGACCGGCCTCATCGCATCCTGCCTCTATCAAATCTTTATTCAAATAAGGTAATAACATATATATCGCTATCTTTGAGGCACAAAGATAAATCTTTTTGGAGGGAAACCGGACTTCTAAGAAGAATTAATTAAATTTGCAGAAACAAGACGATGCCATGAAGAAAAACCTATGTCTACTACTCGTATGTCTTCTGTCAGCAGCTGCCCCACTGCAAGCTCAAGACATGCAGCAAGCACAGAAATTGATTGACCAAGCACAGAAATACCTGTACAACAACCCCAAACAAGCTTCCTACTATGCAGCTCAGGCTTCTGCCTTGTTTCCCGAAGATGAGCCCAGTGAGGTCCGCGCACAAGCTATGATTCTCTACTGTCAAGCCGAACAATTGTTGGGGAACTTCGACCTAAGTATCAAGAATCTTTATGACACCCAAAAATATATCCATCCCACCAACAAAAAACAAATGGCACAACTCTGCTCCTTGATGGGGCGTGTATACAGCAAACTAGGCGATTACAACAAAGCCATTGAACTGAACGACAAAGCAACCTCCATCTTCAAATCCATCGGCGATTCCACCTCTGTGGCCGGATGCTATAACGAACGTGGAGTAATGCACCACTTCATGAGTGAATTTACCGTTGCCGAGCGTTTCTTCCAGCGTGCGCTGGCCATCAACCGTGCCCAACGAAACCTGAAAGAGATTGCAACCAACCTGAACAACCTCTGTCTGTACCGGGGAAATACGGAAGAGAAACTTTCTTTCATCCAGGAAGCCATCACCATCAACAAGAATCTGGATGCCCAATGGTCTCTTGGCGAAAACTACAACAACATGGGGAAACAGTATTACTATGACAAGCAATACTCCAAAGCCTTGGAAGCCTTGCATAAAGCCTACGAGTATGCCCACAACATCGGAGCCCGCGAACTGATTTGCGACAATTACGAATATTCGTCCATGGTATATGCAGCTATAGGTGACTATGCCCAAGCTTATAAGTATCTGGACAAGAGGTACCACCTGGGCAAGGAACTGCAAAGTAGCAACAAGCTACGCAACATCGAGCAGGAAATTTCCTATAAAAGATACCAAGACCAAAAATATGCCACTGAAATGCAGGAACAAACCTACAAGATAGAGCTACTGAAACGCAATTTGTGGCTTTTGGGCAGCGTACTCATTCTGGGAATAGCTTTCAGTATCTTTCTATATAAATGGTATAAACGCCGAAAAGATTTGCAACTGATAGAAGCACGCTACCAATTGCAACTGTCCGAAAAGGAAGTTGCCGAGCTAAGAATGCACCAGCAAGAACTGGAACTGCAAAACGTAAACAACGCCCTCGCCACCAGCCGCCAGGAAGCAACCAGCTTCGCCGTATTCCTGAAAAGCCGCAACGAACTGCTGGACAAAATACGCGAAATGGTGAAAGAGGGATATAAGATGGACGCACAAGCCATCACGCCCCACCTGAAGAAAATCAACGCATTCATCAGCCAGAGCCAGAGTGGTGACAAAACCAACAGCGCCCTACTGACAAACATCGATGACAAGAGCAATGAATTCCTGCAAAGACTGGTGGCGATTCATCCCAAACTGACACAAGGCGAGAAATATCTTGCCACCCTGCTAAGGGTGAACCTGTCTACCAAAGAAATATCCATGCTGACCGGCACCACTCCCAAAACCATCAACATGACCCGCTACCGCTTGCGCAAATCCCTCAACCTCTCTTCCGAAGAAGACCTGACGGACTATCTACAGAATATATAATCCGGCGCTCAAGCCCAAGGCGCGCTGAATATTTATTTTGCATTTCCACCCTCACCACCCTCACC